>CALEOJ010000408.1 GCA_937910425.1 uncultured candidate division WPS-2 bacterium | reverse complement strand
GGACGACGAGAACGCCGCGCTCGCGGCGGAGGCCGCCGAGTGGGCGGAGGCGCAGCCGCTGGGCGATCCGGCGACGGTCGCGGATCACATGTATGCGTGAACTGTCCGTGATCGAAGCGGTGCGCGAAGCGCTCGCCGAGGAGATGGCGCGCGACGAGCGCGTGCTCGTGCTCGGTGAGGACGTCGGAAAGCTGGGCGGCGTCTTTCGCGCCACCGAGGGTCTGTTCGAGCGCTTCGGCGCCGAGCGCGTCGTCGACATGCCGATGGCGGAGACCGTGATCGCCGGCGTCGCGGTCGGCCTCGCGATGCGCGGGCTGCGGCCGGTGGCGGAGATCCAGTTCGCCGACTTCATCCACGCCGCGATGGACCATCTGGTCGGCGAGGCGGCGAAGATCCGCTGGCGCACCGGCGGCGACTGGTCGTGTCCGATGGTACTGCGCACCGCGTACGGCGGCGGGTTCCGTGGCGGACCGTACCACTCGCAGAGCGTCGAGGCGTACTACGCGCACGCGCCGGGGCTCAAGGTCGTCGCGCCGTCGACACCCGCCGACGCGAAGGGGTTGTTGATCGCTGCGATCCGCGATCCCGATCCGGTCCTGTTCCTCGAGCACAAGCGCACCTATCGCACGATCCGCGGTCCGGTGCCGGAGGGCGACTACGTCGTGCCGATCGGGCGCGCCGCGATCGCGCGGCCGGGCCGCGACGTGACGGTGCTGGCGTGGGGGATGATGCTGCACGAGTCGCTCGCCGCCTCCGAGACGCTCGCGAGCGAGGGGATCGACGCCGAAGTCGTCGACCTGCGCACGCTGGCGCCGCTCGACCGCGAGACGATCCTGACGTCGCTCGCCAAGACGCGGCGGCTGTGTGTCGTCCACGAAGACACGATCACGATGGGACTCGGCGCGGAACTGTGCGCGCTCGCCGCCGAAGCCGGCGTGCTGGACGTCCCGCCGGTGCGCGTCGCGATGCCCGACATCCCGGGGATTCCGGTCGACGACCAGCTCGAAGACGCCGTGCTGCCGAACCGCGCGACGATCCGCGACGCGCTGGTGCACCTCGTCGCGCGCCCGCGCACGCACGCCGGTGCGCACGCCGCGTACGATCCAGGGATCCCGCAAGCGTCGAGCGTCGTCGAGGTCGCGCTGCCGGCCGAGCATACGCGCCTCGCGCTCGCCGCTTTGGTCGAAGCGGCACGGGCGATCCCGCGCTGCAACGCGACCTTTGCGTGGACCGGGATCGTCGAACACGACGACGTCGTCGTCGATCTCGACCTCGGCCCAGCCGCGCCCGGGAGCGGCCGCGGCACGATCACGCTGATCGACTACGGACCGGACGGCAGCGACCTCGCGATCCCGTTCGTGCGCCCCGGCCAAACCGCAGCGGTGCGCATCGGCGCCGTCCGCGACGGACGCGCGTACGTCGCCTGCGCCGTCGATCACCGCGCCGTCGACGGCGCCGACGTCGGCCGCTTCCTCGCCGCCTTCAAAACCGCCGCCGAACGAGGCAACGTCATCCTGAGCAATCCTAATGTCACCCTGAGCCTGTCGAAGGGTGGCCAACCGTGAACGTGGAGTTCCCGCGTCTCGCCGACACGCTGGTCGAAGGGCTCGTCTCCGCCTGGTACAAGAAGCCCGGTGATTCTGTGAAGCGCGGCGAGCCGCTCTTCGCCGTCGAGACCGACAAGGTGAACACCGACGTGGAGTCGCCCTGCGACGGCGTCCTCGCCGAGATCCTGGTCCCTGAAGGTGAGCACGCCGAAGTCGGCCAGATCTTGGCGCGCTTCGCCGGCGAAAAAGGCGTGCACACCGCCGTCTCTCGCCCGATCGCTGCGCCGGCACCCGCGACGGCGGCGAGCGGCGGTCTGGGCGCGATGCGCAAACGGATCGCCGAGCGCATGACCGAGGCGCGTGCGACGATCGCGCAGGGATCGTGCGCGAAGCTGGTCGATCTGAGCGCGATCGAACGGCGCGGCGCGTCGTGGACGGCGTATTTCGTCAAGGCGTTCGCGCAGGCGCTCGAAGCCGATCGGATCGGCGTCGCGGTCGAGATCCCCGGCGGGCTCGTCGTCCCGGTCGTCCCCGACGCGCGCGACGCCTCGCTCCACGACATCACCGTGCGCATCGCCGATCTCGCCGAGCGCGCGCGCACGAACGCGCTCAAGGCGACCGACGTCGGCGGGGCCGCGGCATCGGTGACCAACGTCGGTGCGACCGGGACGCTGCTCGCGTTCCCGCTCGTCGCGCCCGGCGAACCGGCGATCCTCGCGCCAGGCGCGATCGTCGACGGACGCTGCTGGCTCGCGCTGTGCTACGACCGCGCCCACTACGACGAGTACGCCGCCGACCGTCTGCTGACGACGGTCGTCGACCACCTGCGGACGCGATGATCGGCGAGGAACCGTCCAAGATTCGGACCCGCGAAGCCGCCGAGCACGATTTCGTCGTGCGGGCGCTGCGTGCCGTCGACGTCAGCGCGGCGGATGCGAACGACGTCGCCGACGTGCTGGTCGCGGCCGACCTGCGCGGCGTCGAGTCGCACGGGATCGCGCGGCTGGAGACGTTCTACGTGCGGCGCATCGAAGCCGGCGTGGTCAACGCGCGTCCCACCTACACGACGATCTCCGACCGCCCGACGCAGTTCGCGCTCGACGCCGGGAACGGGCTCGGACACCCGGCCGGCAAGTTCGCGATGGGCAAAGCGATCGAGAAAGCGCGCGAGAACGGGCTCGCTTTCGCAACGGTGCGGAACTCGAACCACTACGGTATCGCTGCGTACTACGCGATGATGGCGCTCGAGCACGATATGATCGGGCTCTCGATGACCAACTCGACGCACCTCGCGGTGCCGACGTTCGGGGCGAAGAAGACGACCGGCACGAACCCGATCGCGGTCGCGATCCCGGCGCGCGAGCACCCGCCGTTCGTCCTCGACATGGCGACGACCGGCGTGACGTTCGGGCGGCTCGAGGTCAGCGAGCGCAAGGGCAAAGCGCTCAAAGCCGGCTGGGCGGTCGACGGCGAGGGCCGCGAAACGCTCGACCCGCGGGTCGCGAAAACGGTCGGCGCGCTGCTCCCGCTCGGCGGCTACGGCACCGACGGCGGCGGTCACAAAGGTTATGGGCTCGGCGCGCTGGTCGACATTCTGTGCGGCGTGCTCGCCGGCGGGCTCTTCGGCGCGGCCGCCGACGTCCCCGAGATCGGGATGCACGGCGGGATCGTCGGCAACTTCTTCGGTGCGTTCCGCATCGACGCGCTGCGCTACGCCGACGCATTCGAGCGCGACCTCGAGCGCGAGCTGCGCACGTTCGAGAACAGCGCGCCCATGCCGGGCGCCGAGCGCGTCATCATCCCGGGCGAACCCGAGCGCGCGAACACCGAGCGCTTTCGCCGCGAAGGCGTCCCGATCGATCCGAAAGTTTGGGAGGGAATCGACACGATGGCCGAACGGCTGGGGATTGAGAAGCTGGAAAGGTTCACCGTTGACTGAGACCGTGCGCGTCCGCGAGTCGGATCTCCTGGCGTTCGTCAAGCGATCGTTGACCCACGTCGGCGTCGGCGAGCCGCAGGCCGAGACCGTTGCCGATATCCTGGTGGCCGCCGATCGGCGCGGGATCGAGTCGCACGGCGTTGCGCGCCTGCGCTGGTTCTACGTCGACCGCATCCGCAACGGACGCATCAAAGCGCAGCCGCGCTACGAGATCGTGCGCGAGAGCGCGACCGCGCTGCTGCTCGACGCCGACAACGGGCTCGGCCATCCCGCCGCGCACTTGGCGATGACGCGCGCGATCGACAAGGCGCGCGCGAGCGGGATCGCCTTTTCGGCGGTGCGCAACTCCAACCACTACGGGATCGCGGGCTACTACGCGATGATGGCGCTCGAGTACGACATGATCGGTATCTGCTCGACCGACTCGGCGCACCTCGCCGTCCCGACGTTCGGAAGCACGAAGATGCAAGGGACCAACCCGTTCGCGTTCGCGGTCCCGGCCGGCGAAGAGCCGCCGTTCGTGCTCGACTTCTCGACGACGACCGTGACCTACGGCAAGCTGGAAGTGTACGAGCGAAAAGGGCTCGCGCTCAAGCCTGGCTGGGCCGTCGACGAGCACGGCAATCCGACGACCGATCCGGCGGCGCGTCACTTGGGCTCGCTGCTCCCGCTCGGCGGCTTCGGCATCGAGGGCGGGGGCCACAAGGGCTACGGCCTCGGCGCGCTGTCCGAGATCCTGACCGGCGTTCTCGCCGCGGGCTGGTTCGGCGCCGCGCTCACGCTGACCGAGGGCCCGGACGCGCCGTCCGGAATCACCTCGCACTTCTTCGGCGCGATCAGCATCGACGCGCTGCGCGATGTGGGCGAGTTCAAGCTGGAGATGGACCGCGAACTGCGAACGTTCAAGGCGAGCACTCCCGGCCCGGGTCAGTCGCGCGTGTACGTCGCGGGCGAGATCGAGCACGAGAACGAGATCGCGTTCCGGCGCGACGGTATCCCGCTGATCGGACCGGTCATCGACGACCTCGACGCGCTCGCCGCCGACCTCGGCATCGCTCCGGTCACGAGGATCTCGGCGTAGCGAGCTCCGGCGTGCGGACGTGTTCGGGCTGCACACCCATCCCGATGAACCGCGCCGGAAACCGGCGCAGGTACGGAAACCACCGCAGCAGCCGCAGCGGCCACGGTAGCGAGCCGGTACGGGACGGCGGGCGCGGCGCAACGGATGCGACGCTGCCGAAGATGCGCGCGGCCGCGAAGACCTGCGCCCACTGCGTGACGCGGATCGGGAAGAGCCGCCGCTTTTCGACCGCATGCAAGTGGCGCTCCGAGATCGTCCCCGCGCGAAGCGGCGCGGCGAGGATGTTGGCGGCGGCGACGGCGTCCTGGATCGCGAGGTTGATCCCGACCCCGCCCATCGGCGACATCGCATGGGCGGCGTCACCGATGCAGAGCAGCCCCGGACGGTACCAGCGGCGCAGCCGGTCGACGACGACGGTCAGCAGCTTCACGTCGTCCCAGCCGTGCAGTTCGGCGACGCGGTCGCGCATGAACGGCGCCATGCTCGCGATCTCGTCGCGCAACACCTGGACGTCGCGCGCGCGGAGCGCGTCGAAGCCACCCTTCGGGATGACGAAGGCGCATTGCCAATAGTCACCGCGGTCGATCGTGACGAAAAGGCGCCCGGCATCGAAGTACCCGAGCACCGAGCCCGAGTCGCCGGATCGCTTCGGGAGCCGCATCCACAGCACGTCGATCGGCGCGCCGAAGTCCTGCACGCTGAGCCCCGCGCGCTCGCGGACCGTCGAGTGCCGGCCGTCCGCGCCGACGACGACGTCGGCGCGAATCTCGAGCGGCCCGTCGGGCGTGTTTGCGCGCGCGCCGATCACCCGCTCGCCCTCGATGATGAGATCGCTCACGGCGGCTCGCATCAGCACCCGAAATCCCGGATACCGCGTTCCACGCTCGGCCAGGAAGTTCAGAAAATCCCACTGCGGCATGACCGCGACGAACTTGCAGCGCGTCGGCAGATGGCGCAGGTCGGCGATCGTCACCTCGACGCCGTTGATGCGGCCGCCGATCTCCCGCAGCTCCGTGTGCGGCCGCGTCAGGAAGTCGTCGAGCACGCCGAGCTCGCCCATCACCTCCAGGGTCGACGGGTGAACCGTGTCGCCGCGAAAGTCGCGCAAGAAGTCGGCGTGCTTCTCGAGCACGATCACGTCCACGCCGGCCCGCGCGAGCAGGTAGCCGAGCATCATCCCCGCGGGCCCGCCCCCGGCGATGCAGCAGCGCGTGTGCAGCGTCTCCACGGCCGGGTCTTCGGCGCCGGGTTTCCGGACGCTTCCGGCTCTTGTATGGAAAGGTTTGTAGAAACGTGCTAACGTCGCCTCACGGTAACCGATTGAAGAAGGACGTCCCGCGCATGCAGAATCCGGACTTTGCCGACAGCCTGGCGCGTCGACCCGCGGACCCCTCCTGGTCGTCGCGGTAGCGCGGCCGTGAACGCGACATCGACCGTGACCGAGGAGGTCCTCGCGAGCGCGTCCGCCTGCGAGGACGCGCGACTGCGGCTCGTGTTCGAGAGCCTGGTGCGCCATCTGCACGCATTCGTCAACGAGGTCGGCCTCACGCCCGCGGAATGGCTGGCGGGAGTCCGCTTCCTCACGGCGACCGGACACACGTGCGATGAATTTCGGCAGGAGTTCATGATGCTCTCCGACACGCTCGGTGTGACCTCGCTGGTCGACGAGATCGCGCACCGCGCGAGTACCGGCGCCAGCGAGTCGTCGGTGCTCGGCCCGTTCTACACCGAGAACCCGCCGGAGATCGCGCGTGGAGAGAGCATCGCGGCACCGGGGGAGGGCGTGCCGCTCGACGTGCGCGGTCACGTGCGCGACACCGCCGGCGCCGGGATCCCCGGCGCCGTCCTCGACGTCTGGGGAACCGACGGCGGCGGGCTCTACGATTCGCAGCATCCGGATCATCCGGTCGATTGCCGCGGGCGCATCCGCACCGCGTCCGACGGCGGCTTCGCGTTTCGCACCGTCGTCCCGTCGAGCTATTCGATCCCGACCGACGGTCCGGTCGGCGCGATGCTGCAGCGCTTGGGGCGGCACACGTTCCGCCCGGCGCACCTGCACTTTCGCGTCGGCGCGGCGGGCTTTGCGCCGCTGACGACCGCGATCTACCTGGCCGGCGATCCGTACTTGTCGTCCGACGCGGTGTTCGGCGTGCGCGCATCGCTGATCGAGGAGTTCCGGCGCGACGCTGCGTCGGGCACGGCGACGCTAGAGCGAGACTTCACGCTCGCGAAAGCCGCCCCGGCGTGACTCATCTCGAGATCATCCACGTCGTCTCGCCCGGTTGTTCGCGCATATTGCGGAAGACCAAGACGCGATCTCTGCCTGGATTGGCGCGGTCAGGCGCGGCGATTCGGTGCGCGAACGGGTTTGGGCTGATATGGCTGAAGCTGTTATCGTCGACGCGCTCCGCACGCCCATGGGGCGGTATGGCGGGGCCCTTGCCTCCGTCCGGCCCGACGACCTGGGCGCGCACGCGATTCGGGCGCTCGTCGCTCGGACCGGCGTCGATCCGGCGATCGTCGACGATGTCTTCTGGGGCGCCGCGAACCAGGCCGGCGAGGATTGCCGCAACGTCGCGCGGATGGCGACGCTGCTCGCGGGCCTGCCGACGAGCATCCCCGGCACCACGCTGAACCGCCTCTGCGGCAGCGGGCTGCAGGCGCTCAACTCGGCGTACCACGCGATCGCCGCCGGGGTGATCGACGTCGCGATCGCCGGCGGCGCCGAGTCGATGACGCGCGCGCCGTTCGTGATCCTCAAGGCGGAAAAGGCCTACGATCGCGCGCCCGACATCCACGACTCGACGCTCGGGAACCGGATGGTGAACCCGCGACTCGCCGCAATGTACCCCCCGATCTCGCTCGGCGAGACCGCTGAGAAGGTCGCCGAGCAGTTCGGTGTGACGCGCGAGGACCAGGATCGCTTCGCCTACGCGAGCCAGATGAAGTGCAAGGCCGCGGTCGAGGGCGGCAAGTTCGCCGACGAGCTGGTTCCGGTCCATGTCGAGCAGGGGAAGAAGAGCTTCGATCTCACCGCCGACGAGCCGCCGCGACCCGACGTGACGATGGAAGCGCTCGCCAAGCTGAAGCCTGCCTTCAAAGCGAACGGGACCGTCACCGCCGGCAACTCCTCGCCGCTCAACGACGGTGCCGCCGCACTGCTGATCTGCAGCGCGGAGGCGGCCGAGAAGCACGGCTGGCAGCCGCTGGCGCGCGTCGTCACCTCGGCGACGTTCGGCGTCGACCCGAGCGTGATGGGGATCGGGCCGATCGGCGCGACGCGCAAAGCGCTCGAGCGCGCGAAGCTCACCGTCGCCGACCTCGACCTGGTCGAGCTGAACGAGGCGTTCGCGGCGCAGAGCGTCGCCTGCGTCAAGGAGCTCGGGATCGATCCCGGGATCGTCAACGTGAACGGCGGTGCGATCGCGCTCGGTCACCCGCTCGGCTGCAGCGGCGCGCGCATCGCCACGACGCTCGTCCACGAGCTGAAGCGCCGCGGCGGCCGCTACGGGCTCGCGACGATGTGCATCGGGATGGGGCAGGGGATCGCAACGATTTTCGAGCGCATGTAGATCGACCAGCTGCTTCCTGGCCGTGACGGGCTGTCGCACCTTGGGCCGCAGCACGGCAGGAGCCCGCTCAGGTCGCAGGCAAATGAGCGCCAACTTCCGACTGTTCTGACGAGGTTTCGAGCATGCGTTTCGTTGGAGCCCTGGCCTGCATTGCATTCGTGATTTCGACAGGTACACCGGTGCGCGCCGACTTCATTCGGATTCCGTCACATCAGACGACGACCGGATCTCCCATTTTCATCACGCAAACGTCGGTTTTCGTCGATCCCAACAATTCGAGTTCATTTCGCGCGTGCGTGAGCTTCAAGAACATCGCTCCGAAGCCGGCAAACTTCGTGACGTTCACCTTCAGATTTGACGATTTGCTCGGGAACCCGATCGCCGAGCAACTCCTGCCCCGCACGGGTTCCTTCGGTACGGGGATCGTCATTGAGGGAAAAATGTCGGCGTTGGGCGGTAACTCGGACTCGTTCAACAACTGCGTCAATGTGTCGATGACGAGCATAAAACCAGCCTTGGAAACCATCGGCGTCACCGAAGTCCGCTTCGAGGACGGAACGGTCTGGAAGAAAGGCGATCCGATGCCGGGCGCTCAGCCGGGTAACCAGCCCGGAGGCGGCGGCGCCGGAAACTCATCGGTGAACGTGAATGGCGCGACCGGCGCCGGTATCGACCTCTCGAGCGCCGGCGGGACGTTCGGAACCATTGCGTGGGTGCCTGGATCGCGCGGGTTGATCGCCACGGACCTCGACGAAGCAAACCAAACCGATGCCGACTACGGAGCCCTCTCCAAGTGTAACGCGCTCAACGGCGGCGGCACGGCCTGCAAGGTCATCGTGCGAATGTTCGGCCCTCAAAATAGATGCGGCGCGGTCGCGCTGGATGAGGTCAACGTAAAAGCCGCTTCGGCCCGCGGGCCGAACTCGAACGACACGATCAAAGCGGCGCAGGATGCGCTGGTAAAGAACGGCGGCACGCTCGCAGCCAACAGCATCGTGACCGTCGTCTGCAATACAAAGTAAGGACCCTTCCCGCCTGGAGCGAGTCCTTACCTTAGGGTCGGTAACCGTTCCCCTCGCGGGCGGCGGTCTGGCGGGCGGCCGGGAAGGCGCGCGAGCGAACGTCGGCGGCGTAGGCGCTCAGCGCCTCCGTGGCGGCGGCACCGAGGGTCGCGTACTGCTTCGCGAACGGGGGCGAGTCGGGGTACAGGCCGAGCACGTCGTGCAGCACCAGGACCTGCCCGTCGCAGTGCGGACCGCTCCCGATCCCGATCGTCGGAATGGCGATGCGCCGCGTGATCTCGGCCGCGATGCCGTCCTCGACCATCTCGAGCACGACGGCGAACGCGCCGGCCTCGGCGACCGCATCGGCGTCGCGCAGCAGCCGGTCGCGCTCGCGCCTCAGGCGGAAGCCGCTGCCGAGCGAGGCGGTCTGCGGGAGGACCCCGATGTGGGCGCAGACCGGGATTCCGGCGCCGACGATGGCGCGGATGCGGGAGGCGGCGCTCGTGCCGCCTTCGAGCTTGACGGACGAGGCGCCGCCGCGCTTCACGAGCTCGCCGGAGCTCGCGATCGCGAGCTCGTCCGACGCTTCGTAGGTCGCGAACGGCAAGTCCACGATGACGTGCGCGCTCTGCGCCCCGCGTGCGGCCGCCGCGCCGTGGCGCACCATGTCGGCGAGCTCGACGGCGGTGGTTGACTCGTAGCCGAGGACGACCATCCCCAGCGAGTCGCCGACCAGGATCACGTCGATCCCCGCCGCTTCGGCGCAGCGCGCGAAGGGCGCGTCGTAGGCGGTCACGACGGGGAACGCGTCGCCCTTGCGAGAGGTGATTTCGGCCGCGGCGACCCGGCGGCTCACGGCCGGCGTTCCCGCGCGCGGACCAGGCGCAGCACGGTCTCGGTGAGCGGCACGGCGATTCCGTGGGTGCGGGCGCGGCGCACGATCGCACCGCTGATCGCGTCGATCTCGGTCGGGCGCCCGGCGTCGAGGTCTTGGAGCATCGAGTTCCGATTCGCCGCCGTCGCCCGCGCCGCCGCTTCGACCGCTTCCCACGGATCGCCGGGCTCGATGCCCTCGGCGCGAGCGACCTGCGCGGCCTCGGCGGCGAGCGCGCGCGTGAGCGGCGTCAGTTCCGGATCGGTGACCGCGTCGCCGTTGGTCCGTCCGGTCAGCGCGCAGATGGGATTGATCGCCGCGTTGACGATGAGCTTGCCCCACAGCAACGCATCCGCGTCGGCGGCAACGCGCGCGTCCAGCCCTGCCGCGGCGAAGGCCGCCGCGAGATCGTCGCTGGTCGGCGCAACGCCGTCCGAGCGCGCGAAGGTCGTCGTTCCGCGGTTGACGGGACGGACGCGTCCGTCACCCAGCCGGATCGCGCCCTGGGTCGTCGAGCCCGCGACGACGCGCGCGTCCGGCAGGGTGGCGCGCGCGACCTCGGCGTTGCCGATCCCGTTTTGCACCGACGCGACGAGCGCGTAGCGCTGCAACACGCCGCGCAGCGGCGCGAGCGCATCCGCGGTCGCGTACGCCTTCACCGCGACGATGACGGCGTCGCGGTCGGCGAACGCTCGCGGATCGGTGGTGGCGCGCACCGGGACGTAGCGCGTGGCGCCGTTGCCGACGAGTGCGATACCGTCGCGTCCGAGCAGGTCGGCGACCTCGGCGCGGCGCGCAAGGACGACGACGTCGTGCACGTTTGCGAGCTCCGCGCCGAGCGTCAAACCGATCGCACCCGCGCCGACGATTCCTACCTTCATGCGTCCTGCTCTCGTGCGGCGTCCGCGTTGCACGCTCCCTCGTCAACCGGCTTGGCAAGCGGGCGTTCGGCGGCGGATACCGCACGGTAACCAGAAGCGGTGCAGCGGCGGACCGCGCCGCGTTACCGCCGCGCCGTACCGTCGGTTCACGATGAACGGACCAGGCATGACGATGACCATGGGTGCACCGCTGGCGAGCGGGTACGATCTCCGTCTCGTCGCGCTGTCCGTGATGATCGCGATCGTCGGCGCGTACGTGGGGCTGACGCTCAGCGAGCGCGTCGCGGAACATCAGGGCAAGAGCCGCTATCTGTGGCTGCTCGGCGGCGCGATCGCGTTCGGCAGTGCCGTGTGGGCGATGCACTTCACCGGGATGCTGGCGTTTCGACTGCCGGTCGACGTGAGCTACGACATCCCCATCGTCGCGCTCTCAATGTTGGTCGCCATCGTCGCCGGCGGCGTCGCGCTGTTCACCATTTCGCGACCGCGAATCACCTGGCGCTCGTCGCTCGCCGGTGCTGTGGTGATGGGCGGCGGGATCGGGAGCATGCACTATATCGGCATGGTCGCCATGCGCATGCCGGCGACCGCGCTGTGGGACGTGCGGATCATCGCGCTTTCGGGGGTCGTCGCCGTCGTCTTTTCGTTCGCCGCGCTGCGCCTGAGCTTCCATCTTCGCGCGGTGTCGAGCAGACGTTTCGGGTGGCATCGGATCAGCGCCGCAGTCGTTATCGGCTTTGCGATCGCCGGTATGCACTACACGGGGATGGCAGCCGCGACGTTCGTCCCTGCCGCGAACGTGCCCAACACCGGGTTGGTGCTCGGCGGGGGCGCGATGGGCGGTGTCGCGATTGCGCTGATCACGCTGCTCGTGAGCGGCTTCGCCGTCGTGCTGGCATTCATCGATCGACGCTTCGCCGCCCAGGAGGCCGCGCTAGGCCAGAGCCAGCGACGTCTCAGTATGGTCGTCTCGAACGCACCGGTCGTGCTGCTCGCGTTCGACGCGGCCGGCATCATCACGATCGCCGAGGGACGCGAAATCGCCGCGCTTCGCCATCGCGCCAAGCCGGCGGTCGGGCGCTCGTTCTTCACCGTGTACAGCGATACGCCGGCGCTCATCGGACAGGCGCGGCGCGCGCTGGCCGGGGAGGAGCACACTGCGCAGAGCACCCTGGACGGCGTCGTTCTCGAGACGCACTGGACGCCGGTACGCGTCGGCGGCCAGGTCGACAGCGTCGTCGCGGTCGCTACGGACATCACGGAGCGCCGCCACGCCGAGATCGCTTTGAAGCATCAAGCGCTTCACGACGCGCTCACCGGCCTGCCGAATCGCGCCTTCCTGAACGAACGCCTGGTAGCCGTAACGGAGGCCGCGGGCCGCACCGGCGAGCCCGTCGCGGTCGCGCTGATCGATCTCGATCGATTCAAAGACGTCAACGACACGCTCGGTCACGATGCGGGTGACACATTGCTGCAGCACGTCGCGATGCGGCTCGCCGGCGTGCTGCGCGAGGGTGACCTCGTCGCGCGCATCGGAGGCGACGAGTTCGCGGTGCTGCTGCCGGACACGAACGATATCGAGGCAGCGGAGATCGTGCGACGAATCTTGGCGTCGCTGTCGCCTTGCGTCGTCAACGGCCGTCCCCTCGACGTCGCGGGCAGCATCGGGCTGGCAGTGTCGCCGCAGCACGGTCGCGACCCGGCGACGCTGCTCAGGAAGGCGGACGTTGCCATGTACGCGGCCAAGCGAAGTGGCGGCGGTTTCGCGCTCTATGACGCGTCGCTGGACCGTCACGTGGCCGGGCGGCTCTCGTTAGAAGCCGATTTGCGAACGGCGATCGCGCAAGGCCAGTTGGAGTTGCACTACCAGCCGAAGGTCGACGTGCGGTCCGGCCGGTTCGAACACGTGGAAGCGCTCGTGCGTTGGTTACACCCCACGCTTGGCCAGCTTCCGCCCGATCACTTCATCCCGCTCGCCGAAGAGACCGGCGTGATCGTTCCGCTCACGGATTGGGTGCTCGAGGAAGCGCTGCGCCAGGCGCGGTCGTGGGATGATGCCGGGATGCCGCTCGGCGTGGCGGTGAACATCTCGATGCGGGCACTGCAGGAACCATCGCTTCCGGACACTGTTGCCGCGATGCTCGAGCGTTTCGCGATCCCGGCTGACCGGCTTACGCTCGAGGTGCCGGAAGCGGTCGCCATCGGTGAGAGCGAACGGACCGGGACGGTGTTTGCGCGGCTTGCTGCGATCGGCATATCTTTGTCGGTCGACGGTTTCGGGACCGGGTATTCGCGCCTCGGCTATCTGCGGCAGCTCCCGGTCAGCGAGATCAAGATCGACAAGAGCTTGGTCCGGGGCATGGCGCACAACCCGAAGGATACGGAGATCGTGCGCCTGATCAGCGAGCTCGGGCACAACCTCGGTTTGCGCGTCGTCGCGGGAGGCGTGGAGACCGTTGACGCTTGGGACACGGTATCCGAACTGGGCTGTGACGGCTCGCAGGGCTCTTTCATCAGCCGTCCGCTGCCCGCGGCCGATTTCGAGCGCTGGATGCGCACGGCACCCTTGGACAGCGCCGGGGCGCGAAGACGCTGCGCGACCCCTGGAGTTGGCGTCATAGACCGGGCCGGCCGGCCGGCGCTCGGCGGATACCGTCCAGTAACGCCTGGCCGGGTCCGCGGCCGACCACGCTGCGTTACCGCCGCGCCGTACGCTCCCGACATGAGCCACGTTTGCGAGCCGCTGCTCGGCAGCATCGACCTGCACGGCTTCGACATCCAGCAGACGAGTGCGTTGCTGCAGGCGGCCGCGGCCGGTCTGCACGGCGTCCCGTTTGCGGAATCGGCGCCGCGTGCCCTCCGCCACCTGCGGCGTGAGCTGCGCTGCGACCTCGCCGCGTACTATGACTTTTCCGAGAAGAGCGGGACGCTGACCCTTCGTGACCACGCGAGCGGCCGAACGTCGGCACGGCCGCTCGCCCCCGGCGACCCTCAACTCTCCGAAACGCTTACTGACGCTGGTTCGCGCGTGCACGAACGCCGCTCGGGCCTCGAGCCCCAGACGCGTACGGATCTTGCCGTTGCAGTCCGGCACGGAACGAGGACCTACGGCGTCCTGACGGCAACGACGGCGGCGCCGGCGGGCTTCGCGCCGTCCGATCACAAGTTCATCCGCAGCTTCGCCGCGATTCTCGCGATGTCGTGCCTCACCGAGGGCCTGGCCAAGCTGGCGGAGTCACTCGTCGCGCGACTCCGGCACGTCTTCGAGCACAATCCGAACCCCATGATGCTCGTCGATGCGGCGACCCTGCGTTACGTCGACGTGAATCAGACGGCCATCGACGTCTACGGCTTTACGCGCGAACAATGGCTCGCCATGACGCCGTACGGCCTTCGCGCGCCGCAGCACGTCGCCGAGCTCACCAACGAGATCCGCGCCTTGGAACTCTCCGGCAACGGCATTTCCGATTCGTCGCATCGCAAGGCGGACGGATCGTCGCTCGACGCGCACCTGTCGATCGTCACGGCCGAGCGTGACGGGGCGAAGGTGTACGTCGTGACGGTTCAGGACGTGACCGAACGAAACCAGGCCCTGGCACGATCGCGCCGGAGCGAAGAGACCCTGGCGCGAGCCCAGGGGCAGCTCGAGTACAGCGGGCTGCACGACCGCTTGACGGGGCTCCCGAACCGGGTGCTGCTGCACAAACGCCTCAAAGAGGCGATCGAACGAGCTCGTGAGCAGGGGCTCATGGCGGCCGTTCTCTTCATCGACGTCGACGAGTTCAAGAACGTGAACGACACGATGGGGCACTCCGCGGGCGACCTCCTCCTCAAAGAGATGGCCGAACGTCTTCGCTCGAACACGCGTCAGGTCGATTGCATCGCGCGCATGGGCGGCGACGAGTTCATCGCTGTGCTGACCGAAATCAGCGACATCGACGATGTTGCGGCGATCGCCAGGAACCTCGAACGCGTGACGGCCGAGCCGATTCGGCTGGCGGAGCGAGAGGTCGTCGCGACATGCAGCATCGGGATCGCCGTGTTCCCGCAGGATGGCGCCGACGCCGAAACGCTGATCCGCAACGCGGATACCGCGATGTATCGAGCGAAGCGCGACGGACGCGCGACCTCTCGCTTCTTCACCCCGGAGATGCACGACGAAGCCGAGAACCGAATGCACCTCGAACAGCAGCTCCGCAAAGGGCTTCACGATGAGGCCTTTACGCTCGCCTATCAGCCGATCTACGAGCTCAACGGGGCGTTGAGGGGGAGCGAAGCGCTGATCCGCTGGCCGCAGACCGACGGGCCGGTCGTTCAACCGAACGACTTCATCCCGTACGCCGAGGAATCCGGGCTCATCGTCCCGATCGGCGCATGGGTCTTGCGAACGGCATGCATGCAAAACGCCGCGTGGAATCGTACCGGGCGGAAACTTCAGGTAAGCGTCAACGTATCGGGGAAGCAGATCGCCGATCCGCACTTCGTCCGCGCCGTCCAAGGGGCGCTCCGTGAGTCCGGCCTCGCTCCGGAGCTCCTCGAACTCGAACTCACCGAGACGAGCATGTGCGAGAACATCGAACGCAACGCCGCCGTCGTGAAAGAACTGCGCGCGATCGGCGTCCGCATCGCGGTGGACGACTTCGGAACCGGCTACAACTCGCTCGCGTCGCTCCGATCGTATATCGTCGATACGCTGAAGCTCGATATGTGCTTCGTGACCGAGATCGTCCAAAACCCCGTCGACCGCGCGATCGCAGCGGCGGTGATCACCGCGGCGCATAGTCTGGGCGCGCGGGTCGTCGCGGAAGGTATCGAAACGAAAGAGCAGCTCGCCGCGCTCGCCCTGCTGCACTGCGACTGCGGACAGGGTTACCTCTTCTCCAAACCCGTCTCCGCTGAGCTGTTCGAGCAGATCCTGCGGTCGGATCGCCCTCTCGCGGCCTGACGCGCCTAGCCGTCGCCCAAGCGCAGCCCCATCTCGTCGAGCGCGCTGAAGCCGAGTCCAGCGTAGAGGGGCCGCGCGTCGTCGGACGGATGGAGCACGAGCCGGATCAGCGGGGCCGTGCGCGCATACGCGACGATCTCGTGCATCAGCGTACGCGCGATCCCGCGCCGGCGCGCGTTCGGGTCGACGTAGACCGACTGCACGCGGCCTTCGCGGTCGGAGTCCGAGCCCGGCCGCGGGATCGCGGCGTACACGAGCAGCGACCCGCTCGCGATCGCTGCGCCGAGCTCCTCGGCGATCCACGAGCGGTACCGCCCGTCGGCGACGGCCTCCGTGAACCACGCGGTCCAGACCGGGATCTGTCGCGCCATCGGCTCCTCATCCCAATCGCCGACCTCGCGCCACACGCGCGCACGATGCTCCGCGAGCAGCGCGGCGTCGTCCGGCGTCGCCCGCCGGATCGTGTACGTCACGCGCCGCGGAAGCTCGGTGCGCGCTTGTTCGCGAACGCCGCGATCCCTTCGGCGAAGTCGGCGGTCGCACCGGCGACGCTCTGCAGGTGTGCTTCGTACGCGAGCGCCGCCTGCACGTCGCCGAGCCCGTTCCGCACGAGCTCGCGCTTGATGAGGCCAAGCGCGCGCGGACCTTTCGCCAGCACCGCTCCCAGCGCTTGCGCCTCCGCGACACAGCGTTCGAGCGGGACGACCTTCGTGCAAAGGCCCAGCGCGTCGGCGCGCGCGGCGTCGATCTTCTCCGAGAGCATGCACAGCTCGAGCGCTTTCGCGTAGCCGACGATGCGCGGCAGCGTGAACGAGAGCGCGCTGTCGGGGACGAGTCCGATCTTGACGAACGCGGTCGTGAACGACGCGATCTCGGCGACGATCCGGAAGTCGCACGCGCAGGCGATCCCCATCCCGGCGCCTGCCGCGACGCCGTTCACCGCGGCGATCACCGGCTTCTCGATCGTCAGCAGCTTTAGCAGCAGCGGACCGTAGCGTTTCTCCACGGTGGCGCCGAGGTCGATCGGCTCGCCAGGTGTCAGCGTGCGTGGATCGTCGAGCGCCTGCCCGGAGCAGAACGCTTTCCCTTCGCCGGTGAGCACGATCGCGCGCACCGATGCGTCGCGCTCGAGCGCGCGCAGCGTGAGCGCCAGCGAGTCGAGCAGATCCGCGGTGAGCGCATTGTACGCCTGCGGCCGCGCGAACGTGACGGTCGCCACGCCGTCCGCGCTCTCGACGCGATGGTCAACGGGTGTGTTCAAGGTGCGATCACCGTTCTCTCCACACCGGTTTGCGTTTGCCGAGGAACGCCGCGACACCCTCGCGCGCATCCTCGGTCTGCAGCAGCGCGTGGAAGGCTTGGCGCTCGTCGAGCAGCGCAGCGTGCAGCGACTGCTCGAACGCCTGCGCGATCGAGCGCTTCGCGGCACGCACGGCGGCCGGTGCCTGTTTCGCGAGTCGCGTCGCGAGCTCGAGTGCGACGGGCAGCACGCGCTCGGCGGGGACCGAGCGGTTCGCGAGGCCGTGCAGCTCGGCTTCGCGCCCGCTGATCTCCCGGCCGAGCAGGACCATCTCGGTCGCGAGCGTCTTGCCGAGGGCACGAGTGAGGCGCTGCGTCCCGCCGGCGCCCGGCATCACGCCGAGGTTGATCTCGGGCTGGCCGAGCCGCGCATCGTCGGCGACGATCATCATGTCGCACGACATCGCCAGCTCGAGTCCGCCGCCGAGCGCGACCCCCCGCACTGCGGCGATCGTGGGCAGCCCGGTCGCCCAGAGGCGATCCCACTCGTCGAGGCGCGGCCCTTCGGCGGCGAACTCGGCGATGTCGGCGCCGGCCGCGAAGGCGCGCTCGTCGCCGGTGAGCACGATCGCGCGCGTCACGCCGTCGGCGTCGAGCGTCTCGAAGGCCGCCGCGAGCTGCGACACGAGTGCGTTGGAAAGCGCGTTGAGCACCTTGGGCCGGTTCAGGCGCACGATCGCGACGTGCTCGTGCGGGCGTTCGATCACGACGATCTCGTCAGTTCCGATCCCCTCGCTCATGATGTCCTCCGATCGATCACGCGCTTCGCTTTGCCGGCCTCGATGCGCTCGATCGTCCCCGGCGGGACGACGCGCGTCTGCACCGATATCATCAGCGTCTCGCGGAGTCGCGTGGTGACGGCCTGCACGAGGCGTGCGGGGTCGAGCGCGGCGCCGGGGTGGTGCTCGACCTCGACCAGCAGCTCGTCGAGACCGTGCGGGGGGCGGTCCACGAAGATGCGATAGTTCGGCGAGAGCTCGGTGAAGCGCAGCAGCACTTCCTCGATCGCCGACGGGAACACGTTGATGCCGCGAATGATCAGCATGTCGTCGACGCGGCCGGTGAACCAGTCGATCCGCGCGGTGGTACGGCCGCAGGCGCAGCGCTCGCGCACGATCGAGGTCAGGTCGCGCGTCCGGTAGCGGAGCACGGGCATCGCCTCGCGGGTCAGCGTGGTCAGCACCAGTTCGCCGCGCTCGCCGTCGGCGAGCGGCGCCCCGGTCTCGGGATCGACGATCTCGGCCAGGAAATGATCTTCCTGCACGTGCAGGCCTTGCTTCGACAGGCACTCCTGCGCGACGCCCGGCCCGATGATCTCGGTGAGACCGTAAATGTTGGTCGCGACGACGCCGAACAACTCTTCGAGCTCGTCGCGCATCTCGCGCGTCCACGACTCCGCGCCGCAGATCGCATAGCGCAGCGCCTTGGGACGGCGGCCTTCGGCGCGCAGGCGCTCGGCGAGCACGAGTCCGTACGAGGGGGTGCAGCCGATCCCGACGACCGGGAGATCGGTGAGCAGCTGCAGCTGGCGCGCGGTGTGTCCGCTCGAGGCCGGAATCGCGCAGGCCCCGAGCGTCTCGCAGCCGCCGTGCGCGCCGAGCCCGCCGGTGAAAAGCCCGTATCCCCACGCGACCTGGAACATGTCGCCCGGTGCGATTCCGCCCGCGACGAGACTGCGCGCCATCACCTCGCCGAAGACGCGCAGGTCTTCTTTCGTGTACGCTCCGATCGTCGGGATCCCGGTCGTCCCGGACGAGGCATGGATGCGCGCGAGATCTTCGGGCGGCACCGCGAGCAGCCCGAGTGGGTAGGCCTCGCGCATGTCGGCCTTCGTGCTGAACGGCAAGCCGGCCAGATCGTCCAGCGATCGCGGTGCCGCGACCCCGGCCAGCCGCTCGGCATAGATCGCGTTGGCGTCGCGCAGCCGCTCGACCAGCCCTTGCAGCCGCTCGAGCTGCAGAGCCTCCAGCGCATGCCGTTCGAGCGTCTCGTACTCCGGCTGAAAGATCACGCGCGGCGCTTCGTGCAGCCCTTCCATCGGTCCGCTCGCCTCCAGGACCGTCAGGCCGTGCGACGCGACGTAGAGGAGAAGATCTCGGCGAGGTGTCCGTCGCGATCGAGCGCGTGCTCGACCGCCGCCGTGGCGGCCTGCGCGACGTAGGCGTCGCAGGCGTCGTCCGCCGCGTGGTGCGCGCAGAGGCGTTGGAGCGCCGCGATCACCGCATCCGCGGTCGCGTCGTCGAGTTCTCCGATCGACGCGTACGCAGCGGCGACGGTGTCGCGGTCGCGCGACGGCGGTCCGTCCATCGCCCAGGCAACGGGAAACGACCACTTGCGCCGCCGGATGTCGGCGCCGGCCGGCTTCCCGGTCTCGGCGGGCGTACCCCACGTGCCGAGGATATCGTCGCGCACCTGAAACGCGAGCCCGTAGGCGCGACCCATCCGCCCGTAGGCGGCGGTGCGCGCCGGCGCGGAGCCCGCGGCGAGCGCGCCGAGCTCGCACGACGCTGCGAACAGCGCCGCCGTCTTGCCTTCGATCATCTTGAGATACTCGCCAAACGTCACCGTCGGCGAGGTTTCGAAGCCGATGTCGGCGCCTTGTCCGCGGCAGAGATCGTACAGCGTGCGGTGCAGGCACGCAGTCATCGCGACGGTCCGCTCCGCATCCGCCGGACCTTCCAGCAGCATGGTAAACGCGAGCGCGCACATCGCATCGCCGGCGGTGAGCGCGGCGGGGATGCCGTGCTGCTTCCAGAGCGTCGCGCGGCCGTGACGCATGTCGTCGCGGTCTTCGATGTCGTCGTGGACCAGCGAGAAGTTGTGCAGCAGCTCGACCGCGGTCGCCGCCGGAAACGCCGTCTCGGCGGCCGCACCTTCGGCTTCGGCGACCGCGACCAGGATGCGCGGGCGCAGGCGTTTCCCGCGCTTCGCGCTCGGATCATCGAACGCGAAGTGCGCGCGCACCAGCGCCTTCGTCGGTGAGGCGCCGTCGAGCTGGTCGACGGCGCGCTCGAGGTGGCTCTCGAACGCCTCGAAGGCCGCGGTCGCTAGCACGTCAGCGCGCGAGAACGCCTTTGATCGAGCGCATGATGTTCCCCGGCCGCATGGCGTCGTTCGCGGCGGTCGCTTCGAAACCCGAGTGCACCATGCAGTCCTCGCACTTCGGGTTGCCGCTCGCGTGCCCGTACTTGTCCCACTCGGTCTCTTCGAGCAGCTCCTTGTACGAGGTCGCGTAGCCTTCGCCGAGCAGATAGCACGGCTTCTGCCAGCCGAACAGACTGTAGCTCGGCATCCCCCACGGCGTGCAGTCGTAGTCTTTCTCGCCGGTCAGAAAGTCGAGGAAGAAGGGGCTGGCGTTGAATTGCCACTTCTTCTTGCCGGCCTTGTACGGCGCGAGGATCGAGCGGAACAGCTGGCGCGTCTGCTCCTTGGCGAGGAAGTGATCCTGATCCGGCGCCTTCTCGTAGCGATAGCCGGGCGAGATCATCATCCCGTCGACCTTCAGCTCGTCGGTCAGGTAGTCGAAGAACCCCTGGAACGTCGCCGGATCGGCGCCGTCGAAGATCGTCGTGTTCGTGGTGACGCGAAAACCGCGCGCTTTCGCCGCCTTGATCGCGCCGATGGCGACGTCGTAGATGCCGTCGCGCGCGACCGCATGATCGTGGACCTCGCGCGGCCCGTCGAGATGAACGCTGAACGAGAAGTAGGGCGAGGGCGCGAACTTGTCGAGGCTCGCCTCGAGCCGGATGGCGTTGGTGCAAAGGTAGACGAACTTCTTGCGCGCCACCAGGCCGCGCACGATCTCGTCGATCTGCGGGTGCAGCAG
>CALEOJ010000407.1 GCA_937910425.1 uncultured candidate division WPS-2 bacterium | reverse complement strand
GGCACCGACGGCAGCAGCGGCCGCGGCCGCGCTCGGCGAGCCGGACGGTGCCGGAGGCGGCGGAGCCGTTTGCGCCAGCGCCGGAACGGCGAGCGCGAAGAAACACAAAATGGACGCGGCGAAAGGCCGGACGGACATAGACACCCACCTCGATAGAGAAGTCCGTATGAATTCGGAGAGCAACCCGAAGAAGCCCTGTCTCTAAGGGTCAAGTAGTGGATAAGGCCGCCGATTGTTCCAGCCGGAGAGCGGGCGCTCGCTTACCCGCTCAGGTTCGAGCAGCGAGAACGTTTCTCTCTATCCGTTCGAGTGCCCGTTTCGGTTGCGTTCGTCGCGCCGGAACAGCGGGTAGACGATGGGCATCACCATGTTGTTGTAGATGAACTTCAAGATCGAGGCCTTGAGGCCGGGGCGAAGCCGTCCTTCGTCTGCTTCGATAAGCACAAAGTCAAATAATTTCCGGCGCAAGGTCGTACTGAAAGCCTCGCACTCGGCATGACTGCGCCCGCTCCGCTCGACAAGCATTTTCGCGACGTCCGCATCGGCCGGATGCTCTCTTACCAGTCCCGAGATCGTAACGTCGTCCGTCCGTAAGAACGCAAGAAGCTGCTTATCGATGAAATCATTGTCGCCATAGCAGTAGCCGTCGATGAGACGCCCGCTTTGCGATGCTTCGGCGTGGCGCGCCTTCTCCAACAAACGCGGCAGCCATACGAGGCCCTCCACCGAATCGCGACCGGAACACGGTATCCAGCCCATAGCGGCTCTCCTCGATACGCAGGATCGCGCAGCAAGAAGCCCGGCACCTCTTTCGACGTGCCGGGCTTTCGATTGTTGGTGCCCAGGAAGGGACTCGAACCCCCACGACCTTGCGGCCACTAATACCTGAAACTAGCGCGTCTACCAATTCCGCCACCTGGGCCGGACCGACCGACCCCGATTCAGCCCACCTGTGAAGCGGACCTGTTTTCTTCCGCCTCCAGGAGTGCGAAGATCGCGTCGCCGCCGGCGGCAAGCTCGCTCGCGACGATGCCGCGTTCGTCGACGATGACGGCCATCGGGGTACCGCTCGCACCGAACGCCGAGGCGGCCTCGAACCGCGGGTCGAGAACCACCCGGCTCCGTACGTCCATCGCGCTGTGTTCCTCGGTTGCGCCGCTCGACACGACCACAAGTCGCGGCATGTTCGGGCTCTTGCGCGCTTCTGCTGCGCGCAGCGCCGGAAGCATTTTCTCGCAGAAGCCGCAACGCGGATTCCAGAACAGCAGCATCGTCCGGTCGTCGAGGGCGTCGGCCAGCGCGACGTCGCTGCCATCGAGCTCCGTGACCATAATCGGCGGAACGGAATCGCCGACGGCGAGGCCGCGCGGCGACGCACTCGACGGTCCCGTGTCGAGGCATTCTCCGATCAGGCGGCGGATCGCGTCCGCGCCTTGCGCAACACTGCTCGCAATCCGGCCGTCGGTTCCGACGATCACGGCTCCCGGCGTCCCGTTCGCGAGGTAGGCTTCGGCGACTTCCCGCTTGCGCTGCAACAGCACGCGCGTGACACCGTGAGCGGCTTCAGCGCGCTCGTCACGTGCGGTTCCCTCGCTGACGAGCGCGACTGTCATCACCGAAGCGTACTCCTGCTGCCAATGCGCAAGCTCGGGCAACAGCGCTTCGCACGGGCCGCAACGCGGATTGGTGAACACGAGGACGACGGGTTTGCCGGCCGCGACGAGTGATTCCAACGAAGTCGCCGCGCCGTCGAGCGCGTCCAGGACGAAACCGGGCGCCTGCGTGCCGGCCGGCAACCCGATCGCGGCAGGCGCTGCAGCATCGCCGTGCGCCGGCGATTCGCCGGCCTCGATCGCCTGGATGCGCAGCAGCAGCCGCCCGTGCTGCTGCATCAGTTGCACCTGGAACGTCAGCATCACCATCAGCAGAACGAGGACTGCCACGCCGAGCGCGAGCGGCGCCGACGCGAGCGCAACGAAGCCGCCCCAGAGATCGGCAGTCACGCCGTCGCTCCGGAACACCAGGAGTGCCGCCGCGATCGCTCCCAACGCGACGTTGCGCGCGACGGTCGACCAGCCGATCGGAGCCGTATGCAGTTGCCCGAAGCAATTGCAGGCGGGCGCGCGTCCGCGGGCCAGATTGACGACGATCGCAGCGCTGAAGACGACCAGCAACGCGAGGCCGGTCGCCGCACCGATGCGCGCCGCCGGACCCCAGAGCAGCGCCAGCGCCGTCACGCTTTCGGCAGCCACGAGCAGCGCACCGCCCGGTCCCGCCACCGCAGCGGGGACGCCGAAGTCGACGAGCCCCGCGCGCAGCCGCGCACCGTCGCGCGCTTTCATGATGGCCGCCGTGCCGAACACCGCGGCCAGCAGCAGGCGGGCGGCGATCGCTATCTGATACATACGTTGCACACCAACGAGCCGTCGCGAGAGCAGCACGTTTCGTTCGGAGCTGTGCAGCACACGCCGGCGCAGCACTGCCGGTTGGACGGACAGCAGACGCTCGTCACGGTCCCGTCCGTATTCGGGCTCTGGCAGACGACGAGTCCCCTGCTAGAGCACAACCATGTCGACCCCTTCGGCCGACTCGACGGTATCGGTGTCGCGACGTTCACGCATCGCCCGTTGACGCAGGCTTGCGTGAACGTGCAGAACTGACTGCCGCAGATGCCACCGTACCCGCACGTGCCGCTCTGATGGTTGCACACCTCGCCGCTCATGCAGCAATCGTCGCCGCACAGAAAGTCGCAGCACTTTCCGTTGTGGCATACCTTGCCCGCTGCGCAGCAGGCCGTTCCGCCGCAATTGGTCTGCCCGGGCGGGCACGTGACGCACGTGCCGTCGGGCGAGCACACCGCTCCCGGCGGGCAGCACGATTCGCCGCAGCAGGTCGATCCGGGCGCGCAGCAGCTCGGCCGCGTCGAGCCGCAGCCGAGCGGGTTTTCCGCGGGACAGCACACGCCGTTGTTGCAGACGTCTCCGGATGCGCAGCAGACCTGCCCGCAGCAGGTATATCCGCGATCGCAGCTGCCGACGTCGGGGCAGATGACCTCGGCGCACCCGCCGACCGTCGGCAGGTAGCACGCCCCGGTACCTACCGCAGCCGAGCTGTAGCATCCCGCGACGGCGCCGGCCGCGCACGGCGGACAGAAGAACGCCGTCGCACCCGCGCCGATCATGCACTCGGTCCACGAAACCATGACGTTCTGCATGCACGCGTGGCAATCGGGCGTGCCGCCGCCGTCGCGGCCGAAGCCGTTCTGATCGGTCGTGCGCGGATAGTCCGGCGACGTTTGCGCCACAACCGCAGGGTCATGCCGTTCTGCGACGGCACGAACGAGCGTGCGCCGCGCGCGCGGCACTCGCGGTGCGGGGCCGCGTGCGCTGGGAGCACAGCTGCCGAGCTCGGTCTTGGCCCTTGCGAATAGCGCGGCGAGGCCGTCCCGCAGACCCGCCTCGAGCTCGACGCGCGGAAACGCGCGCGCGTCCGCGAAGCGCACCTCCTCGGGAGCGACGCCGCTGCGCGCGGTCATTGGGACGAGCCTTCGGCCGCCGACCGTACCGCCGATCGTTCCGCGATCGAGCGTGAGCGAGGCGCTGCTCAACCCGCGCACGACCGCGCCGTACGTGACCGACACGGTGCCGCTGGCCGGCGCGCCGGGCGCGGTCGGGCGGAGGTTTGCCGCGATGCGCACGACCTGATCCCCGCCGGACGTCACCGTGATCGTACTCGTGCCGCCGAAGAGCGTCGTACCCCCGCTCGCGCGCTGGACAATCGACTGCTGTTCGATCGTCAGGCTGAGCGCGCGTCCGCCCACGGACGAGGAGGCGCTGTACGTCAGCGCGCTTCCGCGGCTGCTGAAGGCATGCGTACACGGTCCGATACGCGTGGTCGACGGCAGCGTCGCCGGCCGCAGCGCAGGGACGCCGAGAGACGGACGCACCCTGGTCGCCGGTAATGCCGCCCCCCGGCGCATCGGCGGCGGCGTCTGTGCGAGCGCCGCGGTTGCCGTCGACGCCCACGGGAACAGGAACGCCGATGCGGCGACGCGCGCAACGTTCGAGAACGCAGTCCGCCGGGGAACGCTCTTCGCGGCGAGTGCGACCGAGAGCTCGTCGAACCAGTTCATCGGCTACGACGGAACATCAGACGCCGCGATAGCGATGCGAAACGATTTGTAGCGCGGGTTCGCGCTCACCAAGACGATCTTGACGGGCTTGAAGCCCTTGGGCACGGCGAACAGCACCGTCTCGTGCCACGCCCCGCCCGGCGGGATGTTCGTCACCATGCCGGCCGGGCGCACCTTGTCCGGCTGCGCGGCGACGGCAACGCCGTCTCCGTCGACGATCGACGCGCTGAACTGCGTCATTTCGAGGACGCGCGGCGTGCCGTTGCTCATGAGGGCGCGCAACACGATCCAGGTGGTATCCGCGTCGTCCGCGTACGACTCGGCCGGCGAACCGTCGGGCTTCGCGAGCGCCATCTTCTTGATCCGCGCCTGTCCGTTGAAGAGCATAGCGTGGAGGCTCCCGGCGACGGCCCGCGCCTGGTTCGCGCCGCCGGGTTCGGGGGTCGGCTTTGCGCCGGCTGGAGCGGCGGCAATCGCCAGCGCCGCGACCGCGAACATCAGGAAACGGAAATGCATCTTCATTTCTCCGCGGGTTCCGGCTGACTGCTGACCGTCACGATGAAGTCACACAGGTCGCCGAAGTTCGAAAAGTAGCGCCGCCGGCCGGACGCAGGATGGTCAACTTGCCCGCGCGTCGCTACGGCATCGCCGGGCGGCTCGGACCACGTCCGCACGACGAACACCTGAACCGGACGGCGCGCTGCCGGCATGTCAGGATCGTAGAGGACGACCGTCCCCGGACCGTCCACCCGCCGCGGCCGGGCGGCGTGCGTTATGGATCCGCGGAGGTGCTGAGCCCGCGTTCGCGGGCGCCCCGGTGAAACGGCAACCCGACGTACCCCTCGCGCATGACGGCGTCGGGGATCGAAGCCGCAAGCTCGAACAACAGCGCCGAAGCGTCCGCGCGCAGCGAACGTGCCCGCTCCGCGTTGCCGGTCGACTCGAAGGCATGCGCCGCGACGTCGAGCGCGTGCACGGGAAAGGTCACGCGATGACGGTCCGCCTGCAGCCCGGCGAGGAGTTCCTCGGCGGCGGCAACCGCATCATCGTCTCTGCCGAGCGCGGTGTAGACCGGTATGATCTCGATCAGCGCTTCCAGCAGTGAAGTTCGTGCGTCACGACCGCGGCGCATTGCCAGGGCCAGCTCGAGGTGCGTCCGCGCAGCTTCGAAACAGCCGAGCTCGCGTTCGGCGACGCCGAGATATTCGAGCGCGCAGTCCTCGACGTGGTCGAGAACGCTTTCCTGCGCTCGTTTCACCGCCTCCAGCGCCAGAATGCGCGCGCGTTCGCACTCGCCGCGAAACAGCGCAAGGGAAGCGAGATTCGCCATGGTCAGGCACGCGAGGCCGACCATCCCCGCGCCTTCCGCGATACGTTGCGCCTCGAGATAGTCGCGCTCCGCCGCATCGAACGCTCCGGTATGCTGGAAGCACACGCCCCGATTGCACAGCACGCTCGCGTAGCTGCCGGGCTTCTGAACTCGCTCGAAGAGGCTCAGCGCTCGCGCGATATGCTCGCGTTCCGCATCGAGATCGAAGCGCGAACATGAGACTAGCGCGAGGTTTTGGTGCGCGAGCGCCTGTCCTTCGAGATCGCCGAACTCTTGGTAGAACGCGAGCAATTGGCCGGCATGCAGGTCGAGCGCATCGTAGTCACCGGCGCGATCGTCGATCGCGCACGCGACGCGGAGCACCCGCACCTGGAGGAGGGCATCCTCGGAGGCGAGCGCCCGTGCGGCATCGAGAAACCGGGGCGCGACGCTCGCATCCCGTCGTGACGCTGCGTACGCCCGCAGGAGCCAGTATTCGAAGGCGAGATCGTCCGCGATGGAAATCGCGTGCGGCTCGGCATCGGCGAGGATCTGTTCCGCTCGGCTCGACATTTGCCGGTTGACCTCGATGCGAGCCTCAGCGAGCTTCGCCTCCACCATCCAGCGCCCCGAGCCCGACCGCTCGACGAGGGAGCGGAGCGCAGCCAAAGCGGACACCTCGCCGGCGCCGTCGCCGACGCTCCAAGCGAGCACGATCGACTTGCAGAGCGCCGCGCCGAAGAGGTCGTCGTCGCCCAGCGTTTCGGCGATCGCGCGCATGGCGCTGCAATCATCGCGGCGCGTGTCGACGTCGCCCGACCTGAGCGCGGCGTCTTCGCGGATTCGGTGCAGCTCAAAGCTGACGCGGGCGTCCGTCGCGAGTTCGAGGCCGCGCGAAGCCAGCGCGATCGCTTCGGCGTGCGCGAAGACGGCCGACGCGTGCTTGGCCGCGACGGTGTAGTGCTGCACCGCTTCCGCGGCGAGTTCCGCAAGGTCGAAGTGCCGAGCCACCGCGGCCGACGAGACTGCACGGTCGGGAAAGACCGCCACCAGGGTCTTCGCGACGCGCCGGTGCAAGGCGCGCCGCACCTCGACGTCGAGCATACCGTACACCGCCGCGTGCACGAGCTGATGGGTGAAGCCGTAGTGGCCGTGGCGCTGCTGCATCTCACGAACGAGCGCGCGATCGACGAGCTCGTCCAGCGCGTCGAAGACCTCGGCGAAACTCCAGCCGCAAACCTGGCGCAGAACCTCGGCATCGAACCCGGTGCCCGTCACGGCGGCGGTCTCCACGAGCATCCGCGCCGGTTCCCCCAGGCGGTCGACGCGCGCCCGCACCGTCTGCACGATTCCGGCCGGCACGGCGGCGCCGGTGCCGCTCAGCCGCTCGTTGAGCAGCTCGGCGATGAAAAGCGGGCTCCCTTCGCTTCCCGCGTGCAGCTCGTCGGCGAGCGTCACATCGTCGCGCGCCAGGACTTTCGCGACCAGCGCGCGCACCGCATCGACGCCCAGTGGGCCCAGCGCGATGTGTCCTCCCGGCTGCAAGGGCAGCCCGCGTACGAAAGCGCGCAACGCATGGGATGCGGCGACATCTTCCTCGCGAAACGAAACGACGATGAGCGCCGGCGCACCTCGTAAGCGGCGTGCCGCGAAGTCGATCAACGCGATGGTCGCGCCGCTGGCCCAGTGAAGATCCTCGAGCACCACCAGCAACGGCCGCTTCTCGGCCAGTTGCGCGAGCGCGCATTCAATCGCGTCGAACAAGCGTGACCGCTCGCGCTCGTGCTCGAGGGGTGGCGACGCGGGCAGATCGGGGACGGCGTCGCGAACTTCCGGAAGCAATGTCGAAAGCGCTGCGAGCTTCACCGGATCCATGCGCTCGTAGCGCAAGATCGGCAGAGCGCCGCGCAAGGCATCGACGACCGATTGATAGGGCTCGGCTTCTACAGGCGTCGTTGCCCCGAAGGCGACGCGTCCGCCTTGGCTCTGCGCTCGTGCCACGAGCTCGGCGATCAGGCGCGACTTGCCGATCCCCGCTTCGCCGCTGACGACGACGGTCGACCCTGCACCGTGCGCCGCCGCGTCCCAAGCCCGGCACAGTGCCGCGAATGCCGTCTCGCGCCCGACGAACGGGAGGCCGGCGCGCTCGATGCCGGCTGGCCGGCGCTCAACGCCCGGCGCGCCGACATGGACCACGTCGTTACGGCGAATCGTCTCGTGCAACGCGATCGTTTCCGGCATCGGCTCGGCGTCAAGCTCGTCGCGCAGACGGCGGCCGAACGACTCGAACTCGAGCAGCGCGCCGGACCGGTCGCCGGCCTGGTAGCGTAATTGCATGAGACGGCGCACTGCGTCTTCCCGCAGCGGGTCGATGCGCAGCAGCCTCTGCGCGTAGCCGATCGCGGCCGCATAGTCGAGGTCGCGGCGCCGCTCCTCGAGCAGGACGACGAGGTTCGCGGCGTGCAGTTCGCGGATCCGCTCGCGCTCGAGAAGCGCCCATTCGTCGTAGAAGCCGTCGAGAAAGTCGCCGCGATACAGCGCGACCGCCGCGTCATACTGTCCTTCCGCACACAGCCGCTCGTACTCGAACACGTCGACCAGCAGCGCGGCATCGGGGTTCCAGCGCACCGTCGCCTTGTCGCCGACGATCCACGGTCGCTCCGGAGGAGCCGCGGGCAGGGCCGACAGTCCCCGGTGAAGGTGCCGGCGCAAGGCAGCCCGCGCGCCCTCGTCGTCGTGATCCGGCCAAAAATGTTCCGCGACCGTGGCCCGCAGCAGCACGCGATCGCGGTGCATCAGCAAGTACGCGAGCAAAGCGATCGCTTTGCGCGGACCTCCGAACGGCTGCACCTTGTCGCCCACGATCAGGGCGGGTTTGCCGAGCAGACTGATGCGGATCGCGCCGTTTTCAGCATCCATAGCCGGTCAGGATCGAGATGGTCCGTCAGGGACCGGCAGACCTGCGATCGGGCGAGCGGAGGTGCGCGCGCAGCCAGAGCACCGGCACGACGCCGGCGAGCGCGAGCGCCGAGGCGACGAGCCATGCCACGCGCAGCGACGTGTGGTCGGCGGTCGCGCCGAACGCCGTCGGTGCGATCGCGGACGAGAGGAAGATCGCGGTCAGCGCGAGCCCGAGCGCGCTCGCCGCCCGCTCGGTACCGCCGACCTCCGCCAGTGCCGCCGCCATCAGGCCGTTCCAACCGGCGCCGCTGAACCCGAGGACGATCGCCGCCGCGAACAGCGGCACGACCCCGCCCGCGTGCGACGCGCTGAGCGCAGCCGTGGCGAGCGCCGCCAGCACGCAAATCGCGGCCAGCGGGACGAGCCGTTCGCCGTGCAGCAATCGGTCGCTGACGAAACCCCAGCCGAGACGGCCCCCGACCGCGGCGCCCTGTGCGCAGGCAAACGCGAGCGCGGCGACGCCGGGCGAGACGCCGACGATCGTCACGCCGGTGACGGTGACGAACGCGTTCATCGTCTGCTGGATCCCGGAGAGGATCATGCACGTCAGCGTCACGCCGATCAGTCGCGGATCGCGCGCCAGCGTGCGCATCCCGCGCACCACCGAGCCCAGCGACGAATCGCCGGCGCGCGTGTCGGGCGACTCCCGGTACGGCACGACCGCGATCAGCGTCGTGACGAGCGTGATGACGGCAGCGTAGACGAACGCGCCGCGCAGTCCGGCAACGTGCGCGACGAACGGCAGCGTCAGCGCGCCGAGCAGTCCGCCGACCGGAACGCCGGTCTGCCGGATCCCCATCGCGATCCCGCGGTCGCGGTCGAACCAGGCCAGGATCGCGCGCCCGCCGGCCGGCGTCGAGGCCGCGTACGCCGCGCCGAACAGAAAGATGCAGAAGACGACCCACGGATAGCTCGGCAAGAGCGTCGCCGCGAGCAGCGACGCGGCCATCGCAATACCCGAGAACAGCACCATGCGCCGCTCGCCCCAGCGGTCGGTCATCACGCCGGCCGCCGCGGTGAACGACGCCGAACCGAACATCAGCGCGCTGAACGCGAAGCCGAGCTGCGCCTTCGTGAGCCCGAACGCCACCACCAGGATCGGCGAGAGCGAGCCCAGCGCCTGCTGCATCACCGATGCGCCGGCCTGCGCCGTCGTCATCAGCGCCAGGACGCGCCAGCGCTGGGTCATCGCATCATCGCTTGTACATCGGAACGATCGTCGCTGACCCCACCACGTGTCCCTCGATGCGCGCGCGGTACGCGTCGTACGACGTCCGCGCGTCGAAGTGCGGCGCGATGTCGAGCGCGTCGAGCGTGAACGTGTAGTGATGGACCGGACCGGGCGGAGGACACGGCCCGCCCCAGCCGATCGTCCCGAAATCGTTCCGGCCGTCGACCGCGGTGCGCGGTTCGAAGCGGCCGAGCGCGCGGGCGTTCGCCGGGATGTCGAACGCGAGCCAGTGCACCCAACCGCCGGGTTTCGGCGCATCGCGGTCGACGACGGTCAGCGCGAACGCGCGCGTCCCGCGCGGCGGCGCATCCCAGCGTAGTCGCGGCGTGCGGTTGTCGCCTGCGCAGCCGTTCTTGTTCCAGACGAACACCTTCGGCACCGTCGCGCCGTCCTTGAAATCGGGGCTCGTCAGCGTCAGCGCCAGCAGCGCCGGAACCATCAGCATCAGTTGTCTCCGTTCATCCTCGTTGCACGAGCGCGATCCCAAGCGCGATCGCGATCAGGTGCCATGCTACGCCGCCTGCAACCGCGCCAGCAGCCACTTCGGTCTCAGCGGCACAATGACCACGACCGCGGCCCGCCCGATCAAGATTCTGCTGCAGACGACGATCCCGTACGCGGAGGACGACTGGCACATCGGACGCTTTCGCCTCCTCGCCAAGCACATTGCGGGTTTGAGGGACGCCGGCGGAGGGCCGCTGGCCGATGTCACGGCGCGCAACCGCGAGCCCGACGCGAACGGGAACGATCCGGTCCTGGCCGCGATCGAGGGGAGCGACTACGATCAGGTGTGGCTGTTCGGTGTCGATGTCGGCGGCGAGACCGGGATCAGCGCCACGGAATGTGCGGCGCTCTCGCGCTTCCGCGAGCGCGGCGGCGCGATCTTCTCGACGCGCGACCATCAGGATCTCGGCTCGTCGCTCTGCAACCTCGGCGGGATCGGCAAAGCGCACCACTTCCACTCCGAGAACCCCGAACCCGACGAAGACCGGCACCGCCGCGACGACCCGTACACGACCACGATCGACTGGCCGAACTATCATTCCGGTGCGAACGGCGACGTCCAGCACGTGCACGTCTCGCAGCCGATGCACCCCGTGCTGCAGCGGACGGGCGGCGGCGAACTCGGGACGCTCCCGGCGCACCCCCACGAAGGTGCGGTCAGCGCGCCGCCCGACGAGCCCGGCGCGCGGGTCGTCGTGACCGGAACCTCCGCGGCGACCCGGCGCCCGTTCAACATCGCGGTCGCGTTCGAGTCGCACGACGGCACAGGACGCGGCTGGGCCGAGTCGACCTTCCACCACTTCTGCGATTACAACTGGGACGTCGCCGCGGGTTGCCCGTCCTTCGTCAGCGAGAAGCCCTCGGACGCGATCGCGCGCAATCCGGCGCTGCTCGACGACACCAAGCAATACGTCGGGAATCTGGTCCAGTGGCTGGGACGCCGCCCCCGGTGACCGGCTTCGC
>CALEOJ010000406.1 GCA_937910425.1 uncultured candidate division WPS-2 bacterium | reverse complement strand
CTGCGCGAGCACGAGCGCACTCTGCGCCTTGGTGACGTGCGTCTGCGCGGTCGCGATCGCCGCGGTCGAGGCATTCGCGGTCGCCTCGGCGACCCGCGCGCTGGCAACGGCCGCTTGGGCCTGCGCCTGCGCCGCAGCGATCGCCGCGGGCCCGCCACTCGCCGTCGCGCCTTGCGCCAGCGCCTGCGCTTCGCCCTGCGCGAGCGAGGCCTGCGCCTGGTCGAGCGCGGCTTGCAGCGCCGTCGGATCGAGCTTCGCCAGCACCTGACCCTTTTTCACGTGCGAGTTGAAGTCGGCGTCGATCTCGGAGATCGTGCCGGAGACCTGCGTGCCGATGCTGATCGTGTTCTGCGGGTTCAGCGTGCCGCTGGCAGTTACGGTCTGCGCGAGCGAGCCGCTCTGCACCGCAACGGTCGTGTACTGGACGGCCGATACGCGCGAGCGCACCAGGATCACGGACGCGACGATCGCGACGATCACGACGATCGCCGCGGCGACGAACCACCAGCGCGAGCGGCGACGGCGCGGCGTTCCGAGGATGACGCTAGAGACGTGGCCATCGGTCGCAGGCCGTTCCAAAGTATGCATGGCTGTACGTACTACGTGCCCAAACAGCCGCACGTGCTAAGCCCTAAATGAGAATTGCCCTCAGAAGCTTGCCAGGAACTGCTCGAAGAAAGCGACGACCGCTCGCCGCTCGCAGCCGGCCGCGAGCGCGCGGACCTTCGCGGCAGCGAGATCAGGTTGCGGGTGAACGAGGAGCGCACGCGTGGGTTCGCCGCCGGGTACCAGCGCGATCCGTGCCACGGACGCGGGCGTCACAACGCTTTGCCAGGGTTCCAGCAGCACGCCGTTCTCCGCCCCGACGTCGACGCGCAGGTGTGAATCCATCGCAGTGAAGGTCAGCGGGCGGCCGTCGGTCTCGACGTACGCGTCCAGACGCGTCACCGCGACGCGCTCGACCAGAAAGCGGCGGTCGGCGATCAGCAGCGTACGCTCGAGCCCGGCGTCGACGTAGGTCAGCTGCTCGACCGCGCCGGGGAAGGTCGCGCGGTAGTCGAGCACGTCGCCGGCCTTTTGCACGTGCAGCTCGCGCGGCTTGCCGTCCGCGCCGACGCGGTTCCAGTCGAAGATGCGATAGGTCAGCTCGCTGGGCTGCTGCGTTTCGAAGATTTGAATCCCGGCGCCGATCGCGTGCAGCGTCCCGGCCGGCAAGAAAAACACATCACCCGGGTTGACCGGGACTCGGCGCAGGATCTCGGCCAGCGTGCCGTCGGCGACGCGACGCTCGTACTCTTCACGCGAGGTGTCGCGCGTCCAGCCGAGCACGAGCTCGGCGCCCGGTTCGCAGTCGAGCACGTACCAGCACTCCGTCTTGCCGTTCGGTTGCCCTTCGACGCGCTGCGCGTACGCGTCGTCGGGATGGACCTGCACGGAGAGCGCGTCGCGCGCGTCGATGATCTTCGTCAAGACCGGAAACGTCGCCGACGGATCGATCGGGCCGGTCAGCGCCGCGCCGAGCCGGGTGCGAAGCTCGCCGAGCGTCACCCCGGCGAACGCGCCGTTCGTGATGCGGTTGCGGTCCCAGCACTCCCACGACTCCCCGATCAGCGCAGCGGGGTCGCCGGGTTTCCCGTAGCGCCGCACGAGCGCGTCACCGCCCCAGATCGCCGGCGCCAGCTTCGGTTCTAAGAGGTATGCGTAGAGCCGGTCGTGCACGACCGGCTCTACGCCTTGGATCATGGTCGTTCCGGCTAGTCGCGCCGGATCGTGGTTGTCGTGCTCGACCGATTGTTCGACATCGCGACGAGTCCGACGACGACGACGAGGACGACCGCGCCGACGACGACCCAGGTCCAGGGGAAGGTGCTCGCGTTCGGGTCGTGCGTCGTGGTGGTCGTGGTCGTCGAGCTGCCCGTCGAGGTGCCGCTCGAAGTTCCGGCACCGTTACCGCCGGTCGTGCTACCGCTGGTCGTCCCGCCGCCCGACGTCTGCGCCAGCGCGAAGGTCGGGGCGAGAGCGAGGAACAGCGCGAGAACGAGGATCGAGATACGAGAGAGTGTCCGCAACGTTCCCCTCCTGGAGATGTTCAGGCAGCGATGTCCATCGGCTCCGGGTCGCCGCCGGGCGGCGTCGGATCGGCGGGCGTCCCCGGAAACGGCGGGCTGTCCGGCATCGCCGGCACGTCCGGGACCGATTCAGGGATCACGTATTCCGCATGCATCGCGCCGGAGACGTTCCCGGGGGGTCGTGCGCCGAAACGCCCGAGGAATGGGGCAGCAACCCTGCCCGGCTTCAAGGGGTCATGCGGTCGGTGCGAAACGTTTTTGCGCGCGCGGCTCTGATCGTGGCGTCGATCGGCATGCTCGCAGGAGGCCCTGCCCCCTCACCAGAGGAGACGGCGTCGTTCCTTACCGCCGGTGGCCCCCGCTCAGCCGTCCAATCCTACACCTCGAACCTGCACGTCGATTTTGCGCTGCGGTCGTTTCCGTATCTCAAGTTTCACCTGAACGGCCACATCGAGTACAAGCGGCCCAACCTGTACTCGGTCCATTTCGACCACGTGCCGTGGTTCGGGAAGGGCTTCGAGAACATGAAGATGGACCCGCTCGAGCCGCAGACGTGGCCCGACCACTACGACATCGCGAGCGTCAGGCGCGAAGGCGATCGCACCCACGTCGAGATGCGCGACAAGGTCGCCGGCAACATCGAGGGCGTGCACGCCGAGCTCGACACCGACGGCTTGCGCCGGATCCAGTGGAAGTACGTGAACGGCGGCAACATCGACGTGCACCTGAACCATTCGCTCGTCGACGGCATCCCGGTGCCGGCGAGCGAGGACGCGGAGATCAAGCTGCCCGCATATCACGTCGTCGCACACGCCACGTTCAGCGACTACAAGATCGTCACCGACAGCTCTTCGAGCGCGAGCGCCAACACGCGCTGACCGGGAGCCCGCGGCCGCGCGCGGAAAGCCTGCGGCCGATGCAGACGACGATCCTCGTCCCGCGCGGGCCGGAGGCCGCCGCGGTCCGGCGCGCCGGAACGCCGGCGCGGATCGT
>CALEOJ010000405.1 GCA_937910425.1 uncultured candidate division WPS-2 bacterium | reverse complement strand
TCTTCCGATCTACTGCCGTCGAGGCCCTGTTTGCGCGACCACCAAGCACGTAGCTTGGTGTCGTTTGCCGTCGAGATCGCCATCGAACCTGCGACATTGCACGGTTTCGCCGGCCCGGCCTGCGCGCTAGGATAGGGGGTGCGCCTCGACCCGCGCTACCTCGCCGTCGCCGCGTGCGGCGGAAGCGCCTTCCTCGACATGTACGCCACGCAGCCGTTGTTGCCGTCGCTGCGCGCGGAGTTCCGCACCGGCGAAGCTGCGGTCGGCGCGACGATCTCGGTCCTGACGTTCGGGTGCGCGCTCGCGGCGCCGTTCGTCGGCCCGCTCGCCGACGCGCTCGGCCGCAAGCGGGTCATCGTCAGCGCGATCTTCGGGCTCGCGCTCGTCACCTTCGCCGCCGCGCACGCGACGACGCTGCACGCGCTGCTCGTGTGGCGCTTCGTCCAGGGGCTCTTCATGCCGGCGGTGTTCGCGGTGACGCTGGCGTACATCGCCGAGGAGTTTCCGGCCGAGGTCGGCGGGCGCGCGATCGGCGCGTACATCGCCGGGAACGTGCTCGGCGGCTTCCTCGGGCGGTACGTGACGGCGCTGGTCGCCGACCGCTGGGACTGGCATCTCGCGTTCGTCGTGCTCGGCGTGATGAACCTCGCCGGCGGCGCGATCGTGTGGATCTGGCTGCCGCGTTCGCGCCGTTTCGTACGCCAGTCTTCGGCAAGCGGGGCGCTGCACGCGGTCAGCCGGTTCGTACGCGACCCTGTCCTCCTGGCGACGTACGCGGTGGGTGCGAGCGTGCTGTTCTCGCTGGTGGCGGCGTTCACGTTCGCGACGTACTATCTCGCCGCGCCGCCGTTCTTGCTGGGTACGCTCGCGCTGGGCAACGTGTTTTTCGTCTACCTCGCCGGCGTCGTCGTAACGCCGGTCGCCGGCCGGATGATCGACCGGCTCGGCCACCGTCGCACGGTGCTGATCGCGATCGCCGTCAGCGCAAGCGGCGTGCTGCTGACGTTGATACCGAACATCGCGACGATCGTGGCGGGCCTGGCGGTGATGTCGACCGGCGTGTTCGCATCCCAAGCCGCCTCACAAGGTTACATCGGCGTCGTCGCGCGCGACCATCGCTCGACGGCCGCGGCGCTCTACATTACCGTCTACTACATCGGCGGCGGACTCGGCGCTGTCTTGCCGGCCGGCATATGGAACCACGGCGGCTGGCCCGCAACCGTCGCGCTGATCGTGATCGTGCAAGCGTTTGCAGCAGTGCTCGCCGCAGCGCTTTGGACGCGCTCCACCGCCTAACGCTTCGCGGCGATCCTCGCTGCCAGCTCCTCGGCGAACGCATCGACGCTCACCGTGCGCTTCTCCTCGATCCCGCGCTCGTTGACGTTGACGGTGCCGTCGGCCAACTCGCTCTTCCCGACAACCAGGATGTAGGGCACCTTCTGCGTCTTCCAGTGGCGGATCTTGTAACCGAGCTTCTCGTTCGACGCGTCGGTGTCGATGCGGAAGCCGCGCGCGCGCAGCCGGTCGCGAACCCCGTATGCGTAGTCGAGCTGGTGTTCGGAGATCGGCACGACGACGGCTTGCGTCGGCGCCACCCACGCGGGGAACGCGCCACCGAAGTGCTCGATGAGCACGCCGAAGAAGCGCTCCATCGAACCGGCCAGCGCGCGATGGATCATCACCGGAGTGTGGTCTTGACCGTCGGCGCCGCGGTACTTCAGGTCGAACCGTTCCGGCAGGACGAAGTCGACCTGCACGGTGCCGAGCTGCCATTTGCGGCCGATCGCGTCGTGCAGGTTGATGTCGAGTTTCGGCCCGTAGAACGCGCCGCCGCCCTCGTCGACCGCGTACGGCAGGTTCCGCGATTCGAGCGCGTTGCGGATCGCGGCCTCGGCGATCTCGTCGGTCGGCCCGCGCTCGGCGCGCGTGCTCAGAAAATACTCGAAGCCTTTGAAGTCGAAGGCGTTCATCAAGCGCAGCGCCTCGTCGAGGGCCTGCTCGAACTCGCCTTGCAGCTGCTCGCGCGTGCAGAACAGGTGGGCGTCGTCCGTCGTGAAGCCGCGCACGCGAGTGAGCCCGTGCAGCGTTCCACTCAGTTCGAAGCGGTAGACCGTGCCGAACTCACTGTAGCGCAGGGGAAGATCGCGGTACGAGCGGCCGTCAGCCTTGTAGATCAGGATGTGGCCCGGGCAGTTCATCGGCTTGACCCGAAAACGCTGTCCCTCGACCTCGATCGGCCCGAACATCGACTGCGCGAAGTTCTCGAGGTGGCCGGAAATCTCGTACAGCTTTTCGTGCACGACGTGCGGCGTGACGACCGGGAGGTAGCCGCGTTCGCGCAACCCCTCGCGGATGAACTCTTCGACGATTCCGCGGATCACCGCGCCTTTGGGGTGCCAGAAGATCAGCCCGCCGCCGGCCAGCTCGTCGACGTGAAAGAGGTCGAGCTCCTGGCCGAGCTTGCGATGGTCACGCTTCGCCGCCTCTTCGAGGAACGCGTGATAGTCGTCGAGCTCCTGTTGCGTCGGGAACGCCGTGCCGTAGATCCGCTGCAGCATCGGGTTCTTCGAGTCGCCGCGCCAGTACGCGCCGGCGACCGATTCCAGCTCGAGCGCCCCGATCGCGCCCGTCGAGTCTGCGTGACCGCCGCGGCAGAGGTCGGTGAACGCACCGATCGTGTACAGCGTGATCGGATCGCCCTCGGGGATCTCGCGCGCGATCTCGACCTTGTACGGGTTGTCGCGGAACGCCTCGATCGCTTCCTCGCGCGAGACGCGCCGGCCGGTCATCGGGTAATCGGCCTTCACGATCTCGCGCATCCGGGCTGCGAGCTGCTCGAGGTCCTCCGGCGTGAACGCCTCCTTGCGATCGAAGTCGTAGTAGAACCCGTTCTCGATCGCCGGACCGATCGTCGGCTTGGCGTCGGGGAAGAGGTCCTGGACGGCGTACGCCAGCACGTGCGCGGCGGTATGGCGCAGGTGCGCGATATCCACGGGCGAGTTCTCCGGAGGCGCGGGGGTCGAAGTGGTCACGCGCATCCTTTCGCCGTGGCCGTTCGGCGTGCCTCACAGCCGGCCGCAGGCGTGACGAAATCAGGCCGGTCCGCTACGATCTCCCGATGCACGAAGCCGCCGAGAGCGAGCGCCACGGCCCTTCGACCCAGTCGATCCGCGATCTGGTCCTCGGGATGGCCGACGGTCTCACGGTGCCGTTCGCGCTGGCGGCCGGCGTGACGGGCGCGGTCGCGGCGAGCGGGTTGGTCGTGACGGCTGGCCTCGCCGAGATCGTCGCCGGTGCGATCTCGATGGGTCTCGGCGGCTACTTGGCCGCCCGTACCGATGCGGCGCACTACGCGAAGGAGTACGCGCGCGAGATTCGCGAGACGCACGAGGTTCCCACCGAAGAGATGGCGGAGGTCGCGCAGATCCTGCACGGCTACGGCGTCCGCGAGCCGGTGCTCACCCGCGTGGTCCACGAGATCACCAGCGACCGCGAGCAGTGGGTCGAGTTCATGATGCGCAACGAGCTCGGGCTCGAGCGCCCGGACGAACGCGCCGCGCCGCGCAGTGCCGCGCTGGTGGGCGGAGGCTACGTGCTCGGCGGGATCTTCCCGCTCGCGCCGTACATCTTCGTTGCGAACGCGCACGTTGCGTTGTTGTGGTCGGTCGTGTTCACGTCGGTCGCGCTGCTCGCGTTCGGTGCGGTACGCGCGCGCGTACTGGCGACGCCGGTGTTCCTGGGTGCGCTCCAGACGTGGTTCATCGGCGCGCTCGCCGCCGGCGCCGCCTACGGCCTGGCGCGGCTGATAAGCCACAGCCTGACGTAGCGCTCAGCCGCGAGCAAGCTCGCTTTCCTCGGCGGCATAAAGAAGAAAACCGCGACGCGCGCGGTTTTCTGGACGTGGTGGGCGGCAGAAGGATTGAACTTCTGACCTCTACAGTGTCAATGTAGCGCTCTCCCACTGAGCTAGCCGCCCGTCCAAGGGGTCAGTTTAGTCGATAGTGCGATCCCGCGTCAAACCCCTTTCGTGGCGCCGCTCAGCACCAGGCGCCGGCGCAAGGCGCCGCCCAGGCCGCCCGGGACGAAGAGGACGAGCACGATGAACAGCACGCCGAGCAAGAAGAGCGGTTCCGAGAGCGGGACGCGCAGGATGCCGGGCAGCGCTTGCACGGCTGAGGTGTTCGACAACGCGACGAGCCGGAAATCGAGATACTCGTAGACGAGGCCGCCGAGCACCGCCCCCCACAGCGTTCCGACGCCGCCGAGCACGACCATCACCAGCAGCGCGAGCGTGAAGTCCGCGGTCGTCACCTGCGGGTTCGCACCGCCTTGCAGCAACAGATACGCGACGCCGCACGCGGACGCCAGAAAGGCCGAGAGGACGAAGGCGCCGAGCTTGTAGAGATACGGGTTGAGCCCGAGCACCGCGACGCGGCGTTCGTTCTCGCGAATCGCTTGCCAGACGCGGCCGGGCGGCGAGTTGACGGCACGCCACGCGACCACGTAGATGACGATCAGCAGCACCAGCGCGATCCAGTAGAGGTTGCGCGTGTTCGCGACGCCGACCAGGAACGATGGCAGCGTGTCGCCGCCGAGCGCGAGCCCCTCCTCGCCGCCGGTGAGCCCGAACGGGTTCTGCGCCACCAGGATCGAGCCGGCTTGCGCGAACGCGAGCGTCACCATCGCGAACGGGATGTCGCGCATGCGCAAGCAGACCGCACCGAGAATCAACGGCAGCACGACGGCGACGACGGCGGTGAGCAGCAGCGCCGCCGGCAGCGACCAATGCCAGCGCGTCACCGCGATCGCCGTGACGTACACGCCGGTCGCAAAGTACAGCGCGTGCCCGAACGAGAGCAGGCCGACGTAGCCGAACACCAGGTCGTACGTCAGCGCGAGCGCGCCGAACACGAAGCACAGCGCGAGCAGGTTCAGCGTCCCCGGGCCGCCGAGCGTCCCTTCGAACAGCCCCGGGATCGAGAACCTCGCGAGTGGTAACGCGGCGAGGACGACCAGCGCGACGACCAGCACCGTCAGGCGCACGCGCGGCGTCATGTCGAGGCTCCGGAGAATCCACCTGGGCGCACGAGCAGCACGATCGCGAGCAGCAGCACCACCGAGAAGTCGCCGACGCCGGCGGCTCCGTAGAAGTTGAGGAACTGCTGCAGGACGCCGACCACGATCGCGGCGACCGCCGAGCCGGTGACCGAGCCGAGCCCGCCGATGATCACCACGATGAAGGCGAAGATCAGCATCGAGGTACCGCGGCCGGGATCGATCGTGCCGTAGTACGTGCCTGCCAGTATCCCGGCCAGGCCCGCCGCCATCCCGCCGATCGCGAAGACCAGCGTGAACGCGCGCTGCACGTCGATCCCGAGCGCCTGTACCATCGCGCGGTTCTCGACGCCGGCCCGCACGATGAGCCCGAAGCGCGTGCGCCGCAAGAAGAAGATGAGCAGCGCGAACACGGCCAGCGCGAACGCAATCACCAGCAGCCGTGTGTTCGGGATGTTCGCGCCGACGATCGCCGTGGTGCCGGTCATCCACGCCGGGAGCGCGAGCCGCTTGGGGTCGCTGCCGAAACCGCCTTGCACCAGCGAGATCGTCGCCAGCGCGAGCCCGACCGTCACCAGCACCTGTCC
>CALEOJ010000404.1 GCA_937910425.1 uncultured candidate division WPS-2 bacterium | reverse complement strand
ACCAGGAACGCGGCCAGGTCGTCGACCGACGGCGTCGCGCCCGCGGCCGCACCGCCGCAGCGCACCTTCGCGCCGATCGTGACGTACGCCGGGGCCGCGGCGCGCGCGTTCGGGAGAACGGTCAGCCAGCTCTCGGGCGCGGCCTTCCAGCCGGCGTCGTATGCCGATTCGTACCAGAACGCGACCTCGGTGTTCGCGTAGCGCTCGACGATATCGGCGACGATACGTTGCATCGCGGCGCCGTCGAGCGTGACGTTCGGGAGGCGCGCTTCGAGCGAAGAGACGCTCACGCCGCCGAGTTCGGCCAGCCGATCGATGCGGTGCAGATCGGCACGAACGGTGTCGCCCTTCGCGCCCGACGCGCCGGAGTCGAGGACGACCGAAAGGTCGATCGGGCCGTCGGCTGGGCTCCGCGAAGCCGCGAGCTCGTCGAGCCGTGAGGCCGGGGCGACGAATCGGCCCGCGACCCACCAGTAGGCGCTCTCGCCGTGGCGGGCGTGCGCGCGGAGCGCCGCCCGCATCGGGAGCGCGGCCGGTGGAAAGAGACTCGCGTCGTCGATTAGGCGTTCCAGGAGCGCGCGCTTCGCGCTATCGGTCGAGGCGAGAGTAGGCATGACGTGCGACTACTCAGGAAAGCGACGAGACCCTCCGGGATCGGAAGGTCTCGGTCGTATCTGGAGCTGGCGGTGGGGATTGAACCCACGGCCTTCACATTACCAATGTGATGCTCTACCACTGAGCTACGCCAGCTCGAAGTCCGACGCCCATCGGATCGTCTTCTTCATGTTGTTCCGGGTCGGCAGCACCCGAAGATGGGCTTTCGTGGCGGTCAATTCCTTCTCCGGCAGGATGTACACCTTTTCGGTCTCCGGGCAGTAGACCGCCAAGTAATCGATTTGGCCGAAGTACGGACGCGCCGTTCCGCCTCGATGCGCGTGAGAGCTCGAGCAGCTGTACTTGATCACTCCGTCACGCACTCGACCGGTCTTGACCTGAATGCGCAAAAGATTCGTGCCATCGTCGACGACGAGATCGTATCGGTGGTTCTCACCGAACGGCAACAGCACATGAAAGCCCAGTTTCGTGAACGCGGTAATGACCTGGGCTTCTGATATGTCGCCGACGCGCTTCGTGTCACGCTTCGTCGCCTCACGCGGCGGCGACTTCAGTTCATACTGAGCCTGCAACTCCGGCGTCAATTCGAACTGCGTTTGGATTGAGTGTGGTCTGATGAAGAACGACACACCCGGGGTCGTTGGAAAACTCATGCATTCATGCTACGCGCGCACCGTGCCACCAGTGCGGCACAGTGGGAACGTGCCGCTTGCGATCGGCAACGGCGGTAATCGAGCCTGCGACCCTTGCTTTGGAAGGCAGGCCGTCGGGATTCATCCGTCTCCGGTCGGCGGCTCGTAACGGCGCCCCATGCCGGAAATGTACCTTTCCAATTTCGCTTGCTTGACGAACTCGTCCGGGTAGCGGCTGAGATACTTGTGCAGAAGACGCCGCTTCTCACCTCGATACACGAGGTATTCGATGTCAATCCACATTGGCGCTCGAACAAGTCTTCGTCGAGAACGCCGCGGTTGAGCAGCCGCGCCACCCCCAGGACATGCGGCAACAGCCTTACTTCATACGAGCGATGTCAGTCATTGGAGCGGGCGGCGGGAATCGAACCCGCGACTCTTGCTTGGAAGGCAAGGGCATTACCATTATGCAACGCCCGCGCTCGATCGCGTCCTTAGCGAAGCGGCGGCGCGTGTCCCGTGCGGACACGCGCCGCCTGCTTGCTTACTGGTGGGCCGGGCAGGATTTGAACCTGCGTATCGCCTTCGCGAGCCGGGTTTACAGCCCGGTGCCATTAACCACTCGACCACCGACCCACGGTGCGGACCCGCTCTGATACGCGGCCTTCGCGTAGCGTTCCTATCGCCGAAGCGAGGAGTCGCGGCATCCGCCGCCCGAACATGGCGCCGACGCCGACGTGCCCTAGCGGTCGATGGGATAGGCTTTGTAAGCCTACTGCGCAAGCACACCGTGGGTTCGAATCCCACCGTCGGCTCTGCATCTTTCTCGCGTGCGAGAGTAATCGTCGTAGAACGTGAGCGAACCGATCGAAGTTAGACCGTTGTGGCGCCGTGACGGCGGGCTCGCGCTCGTCTGTGAGAAGTGCTTGAACGTCCGCTTCCCCGAGGACTTTCCCGAGCACGCCGGCGACGAGCGGCTCAAGCTCCGTGAGTGGCTCAAGGATCGTCTCAAGGCCGAAGGCCACTGGGGCGCGATCCGCGCGGCCGGCACGACGTGCCTCGACGTCTGCGCGCCCGGCCGGGTGACGATCTTCATCGATCCCATCGGCCGCGGCGGGCAGCAAAAGTGTCTCGTCTTCGACCCGCTCGAAGATCGCGAGCTCATCTACCAGACGATCGTGCGCGAGCTCGCTCCGCAGCCCGCGTCTGCCGCAACGGAGAAGGCCCCGCAGTAGGCGGGGCCTTCTCCTCTTCCGTCTCGATCCTCGAAGGCGTCGGCTGGCGGATCAGCTACGCGCCCCTAGGTCCTTTCAAGGCAGTTCGATCTCGGCCAGGTTCTTCTCGATCTTCCGCTTCACGCGCTGGAGCGCGTTGTCGATCGACTTCACGTGCCGGTTCAGGTCGCGCGCCATCTCCTGATAGGACTTGCCTTCGAGATATGACAGGAGCACCTGCGACTCGAGGTCGGAGAGGTTCTCCTGGATGCGCGCCTTGATGTCTTCGGAGACCTCCTGATTGATCACGAGCTCCTCAGGATCAGAGGTCTTCTGCGAAGGCATCACGTCGAGGAGCGTTCGTTCGCTGTCCTCGTCGTAGATCGGCTTGTTGAGCGAGATGTACTGGTTGAGCGGGATGTGCTTCTGCCGCGTCGCCGTCTTGATCGCGGTGATGATCTGACGGGTGATGCAGAGTTCCGCGAAGGCCCGGAAGCTCGAGAGCTTGTCGGCTTTGAAGTCGCGGACGGCCTTGTAGAGACCGATCATCCCTTCCTGAATGATGTCCTCACGGTCGGCGCCGATGAGGAAGTAGCTCTTTGCCTTGATTCGGACGAAGTTCTTGTACTTGTTGAGCAAGAACTCCATCGCCAGGTTGTCGCCCGATTTCGCCGCTGAGACGAGATCTTCGTCGGGCCGCTCGTGGTAGTCGAGGGGCTCGGCGACGGGGGCTGCGATCGCCAATGTAACCTACCTTGCCGGAAACGGTCGAGCAAGAAAGCGCGGGCCGGAGCCCGTCAGAGCCGTGCAGGACCGTCTAAGTATAGGAGGGTCCTTCTTTCGGGTCAAGGACAAGCTAGCCGGTCGGCGTCCGCCTTCGGTCCTAGGTCTTGCTTGCTACGTGACCCAGAAAGAAGAACCAGAGGGCGTCGGTCGCGTGCATCGCTCGGCTGGGAGGGTCCAATCCTAGCAAGCGAGCCACCGCCGGAGGCGCCGGGGTCGCACCCGGCCATTGGTGCCCCGCTCCCTCGACGGTGACCAGGATGATCGTCGTGCCGGCGGCGCAGTTCTCGGTCTCGCGGACGACGGTCCCCGCGCGCGTCGAGACCGGCCGGCCTTCGCACCGGTCGATCGACCGCCATCGTGCGATGGACGACGCAACCGACGTGTGGTCGACCTTCACGAACGCCTTGGCGCCGACTCCGCCGCCGTACGGGACGTTCTGGTCGGCCGTCCCGTGGATCGCCATGACCGAGACCGGCGCGACCGGGGCCGTGCACGGAACCTCGAGATCGCCCGCGACCGGCCCGATCGCGGCCAAGGCGATCGGTCCTTCGCACGCCAGCCGGTACGCCATGATCGCGCCGTTCGACATCCCGGTCACGAAGATGTTCTTCGGGTCGATGCCGTCGCGCCGCTCGGCATCGCGGATCACGGCCGTCAGAAAGGCGACGTCGTCGATGCCGCGGTCGTGCGCCGGGCCGCAGCAGCGGCCGGCGTTCCACGAGCGGCCGTAGCCGTCGGGATAGACGATCTCCGCGTTGCTGAAGTTGGCGACCCAGTCCCCGCCGTACGCCGCTTGAGCGCCCGCCGCGGAGCCGAAGCCCCCGTGCAGCACCATGACGAGCGCCCTGCCGTAGTTGGACTGCACGTGCGAGGGGACCACGCGGTAGGTGCGCGTGAGGCCGCCGACGTGCAGCTCGCGCTCTTGCCCGGTCCCCAGGATCGGATCGTCGTCGGCGAGCGCCGCGCACGCGAGCATGCAGAGCAGTGCGACGACGCCGGCGGCGGCAGCGCGGACGCTACGGCGCATCGCCGCCGGACTCGGCCCCGCGTTGGCGCACGGCTTCGTAGAGCAGGATGCCGGCCGCGACCGACGCGTTCAGCGACTGGACGCGGCCGAACACCGGGATCTCCACCAGTGCGTCGCACTCGCGCTTCACGAGCTGCGTGATCCCTTCGCCTTCGGCGCCGATCACCAGCGCGACGTTGCCGTCGAGCGCGACCTCCGTATACGGTTTCGCCTGAGGGTCGAGCGCCGCGCCGTACACCCAGATCCCCGCCTTCTTCAGCGTGCGCACCGCCTGCGCGACGTTGGCGACGCGCGCGATCGGGACGTAGGCCGTCGCGCCCGCCGACGACTTGCGCACGGTCGGATTGATCCCCGCGCTGCGCCGCTCAGGCAGGATCACCGCTGTCGCGCCGGCGCATTCGGCCGACCGCACGATCGCGCCGGCATTATGCGGGTCGGTGACGTGGTCGAGCACGACGAACAGCGCGGGCCGGTCGCGCGGGCGCAGGGCCAGGACTTCGTCGAGCGTTGCGTAGGCGAACGGCTCGCCGAACGCGACGACGCCCTGGTGCGCCTTGTACGGGAACGACGCGAAGAACGCGCGGCTCTCGAAGCGCACGGGGACGTTCGCCGAGCGCGCGCGCTCGAGCAGGTTCTTCAACACCGGATCGCGTTTCCGATCGTCGCCGACGTGGATGTGGCGCAGCGGCTCGCCGGCGATCAGCATCTCGTCGACCGCGTGGACGCCGTACACGACGTCGTCGAAGTC
>CALEOJ010000403.1 GCA_937910425.1 uncultured candidate division WPS-2 bacterium | reverse complement strand
GGACGCGCCGGGCCGCGATCTCGCCGCGTGGGTCGCAACACACATCCGCTCGCTCGACACGCTGATCGTCCTCGACGATCTGCACAACGGTGAGCAGGATCCCGAGATCTCGCGCTTCGTGACCGCGCTGGTCGAACGCACCAAGGGCGGACCGCGCTGGTTCTTCTCCTCGCGCAGTCCGCTCCAGCTCCCGGTCGCGTCGTGGCTCGCCTACGGCGATTCCGATCTGGTCGTCGACGCGATCGACCTGCGCTTCACGATCGAGGAGGCGAAGGCAAGCGCACGCGCGACGCGCGTCTCCGTTCGCGACGAAGAGCTCGAAGCGATCCTCGGCTTGGTCGACGGCTGGCCGGCCGCGCTGACGTTCGCGCTGCGCACCTCGACGCGCGCCCGCGATCTGCGCGCGGTCTCGGCCGGGACGCGCGAGATGGTCTACCGCTACCTCGCCGAGCAGGTGTGGCACTCGCTGGACGACCGTCTCCGCGGCTTCCTGCGCACCGCGGCGTTCCTGCCGCGTCTCGAGACGCGCCTCGCGGTCGCCGCCGGCTTCGACGACGCCGCCTCGATCATCGAGTCGCTGCGCGAGCGGGTCGCCTTCATCAGCGTGCTCGACGCCGGCGTCTACAAGCTGCACGACCTGTTCCGCGACTTCGTCCAGCGCCAGATCCAGCTCGAAGGCGACGACGCGCTGCGCGAAGCGCAGGTGAACGCGGGGCGGCTGCTCGAGCGGATGGGAATGTACGGCGAAGCGCTCGAGCGGTACGCCGATGCGCGCGCGGCGCGCGAAGTCGAGCGGGTGCTCGGCGCGTACAATTTCGCGCTGCTCGAGAAGGGCTGCTTCGACATCGTCGAGCGCGCGGTGCGCTCGCTGCCCGGCGCGATCGCCTCGGGCAACCCCGCGGTGCTCGCGCTGCGTGCCGCGCTGGAAGACGCGCACGGCCGGGTCGAGCAGGCCGAACGCTGGTACGTCTCGGTCCTCCAGCGCGTCGGCGACGACATCGCGTTTCGCGTCGCCGTCGCAGGGCGCTACGCGCTGCTGCTCTACCAGCAGGGCCGCATCGACGCGCTGCCGGTGCTGGAGGCGCTGCGCGAGCGGGACGATCTCGATTCGGCACCGCGGGCCGGGCTGCTCGGGATGCTCGCGATGACCTACGGCGTGGCGGGACGGCTCGACGATGCGCAGCGCGCGATCGCGGAGGCGATCCAGCTCGCCGAGCGCGGCGACGACGGTCTGCGCGCCCGCACGTTCGGCCGCGCCGCGACCGTCGCGTTCTACGCCGCCGACGATGCGGCGGTCGAGTACTTCACCCGCGAAGCGACGCGGCTGGCGATCGAGATCGGCGAGTTCGGCGTCGCCGCTCGATTCTTCACCACGCTCACCGCGATGCACGCGTTCGCAGGGCGGATCCCCGTCGCAGCCTGGTATGCGACGCAGGTCGCCACCAACGCCGAGAAGGCCGGCGACCCGCAGGTCCGCGTGAGCGGGCTGCGCGCCCTGCTGCAATTCGAAGCCGAACGCGGGAACGCCGAGCGCGTCGCGGAGGTCGACCGCGAGCTCGCCGGGGTCTCGTACCGCGGCCCGATCGCGCTGATCGGATACCTGGTGGGCAAGACGCTCCAGTTCGGCTGGGACGCGCGCTTCGCCGAAGCGCAGGCACTACTGAAGAGCGTCGGCGATCGAGAGCTCAGCCCACCGCAGAACCGGCTGCGCTACGCGCTGCTCGCCGCGGCGCTCGCCAAGCTCGACGCGCGTGCGGAGGCGCTCGATGCGCTCGCCCGTTACGACGCCGCCGTCGAATCCGACACCGATCCGCGCTCGATCTACGAACGCCCGCGCGGCGTCGCCGACCGCTACGCGGTGCTGGCGAACATCGTGCTGCAGCGCAGCGCGATGGCGCAAAAGGGGATGCGTGGGCTGCGGCCCGGCGCACCCGACCTCGAGCCGTTCGATGGCGCGCTCAGCGCGCTGCTCCATCGCGTACCCGAGCGGTTCGACGCCGCGCTCCGCGCGATGCGGCTGGCCGGAATCGCCGGGATCGCGCGCTTCGTCGAAGCGGTCGGCGGCGCGTCCCTCCAGGTGACGGAAGCGGTCGGCGAGCCGGAGAGTCTCACGCCGGCCGAACATCAGGTGCTGCGGGCGATGGCCAGCGGGATGAGCAATCAAGCGATCGCGGACGACCAGCGCCGCACGATCAACACCGTGCGGACGCACGTTTCATCGATCCTGCGAAAACTCGGCTGCTCGAGCCGCGGCGAAGCGGTCGCGTCGGCACGGCGAGCGCAGCTCGTCTGACGGTTGAAACGGCCTCGTCCTTTCGGACGAGTGTCCTGCGATTCGCTCCTTGTTAGGGTGGACTCGTCCCCCCGTTTCGCAAGGAGAACCCGTGAATTCAACTACTTTCGCCACCGTCACCGTCATCGTGTCGGCTGCGGTCTTCTACATCCCGCCGATGGGCGGCTAGACGGATCCACCGTTCCGCGACGATGACGAACGGAAGCGCGGCACTCGCGCGACGACCCATCGCAGCGCCGGCCGATCGAGATCTCTACGGCGACACCGTAGTCGAAGCGATCCTGACCGTGCTCGACGCGCGCGATGCAGCAGCGTTCGCGGATGCGCGCGCAACCGCGGCATGGTGCCGGCGGCTCGCCGAAGCGCTGCACCTCTCCCGCGCGCGGACGGATCTCGTCGTCACCGCCGGCCTGCTGCATGACGTCGGCGCGATCGCAACGCCGGAGACGATCCTCTTCAAACGCGGCCCGTTGACCGACGCGGAGTGGATCGTCGTGCGCCGTCATGCCGAGGCCGGTGCTGCGATTCTCGCCGGAGTCCCGATCCTCGCCGCCTACGCGCCGATCGTTCGCGCGCATCACGAGCTGTGGGACGGGAGCGGCTACCCGCGCGGCCTGAAAGGCGAACAGATCCCGTTCGAAGCGCGCGTCGTCGCCGTCGCCGACGCGTTCCACGCAATGATCAGCGACCGCCCGCACCGACTCGCGATCGCGCAGCGCGACGCGATGACGATCCTCCGCGACGGCCGCGGCACCCAATGGGACGCCACGATCGTCGACGCCATGCTAGCCCTGTTGGACGCGCCACGCACCGCCACCGGGAGACGGTACGTAGCGCACCGCTAGCCCAAACCGGGTGTGGGCCGTCGAAGGGTCGTGCGCAGGGGTGTCGCTCGACCCTTCTTCGTTTGTGGTGACATTGGAAAAGACCCGAGCGTTGCCGCCCGGGTCTTTGTTGTTGTCGACGGCTTAGTAGTCGTCGTCGGTCGAGTGAGCCAGAGGGCCTTCGTCCTCTTCCTCTTCTTCCTTGAAGTCTTCGTCTTCTTCTTCGAGGACGTAGCCTTGGTCGTCGTCTTCCTCTTCCACGGCGACGGCCGGTACGTCTTCGTCGACGACTTCGTCGACGACGATCTCGCCGTCGTCCGTCATCGTCGCGCGCAGTCCGCCGAGCGGGCTAGCGGGGAGCAGATCGTCGTCGGGCGCGCGGCCACCGCGCGCCGGAGCGGCGCTGATGAGCGGTGCGGCGTCGTCGAGCTCTTCCTCTTCCTCTTCGCGCTCCTCCAGGACGCTGTCGGCGACTTCCTCGTCGACGTCGCCTTCCGCGCCTTCGACCGAGAGACCGATCGTTGCGGCGGCCGCCGCCTGCGAGACGCGATCGCGTTCGGCTTCGCGTTCCGCGAGCGCCGTCTGCGACAGACGCGGATCCTCGTCGCCCATCAGGAGACCGATCTCCTGAGCGCGCTCCGCCATGTCGTCGTCCGCAATGCGGATCTCGACCTCTTCGCGCTGTTCCGTCAACACCTTGACGTCGAGCGCGAGCGACTGGAGCTCCTTGATCAGAACCTTGAACGACTCCGGAACACCAGGCTCCAGCACGTTCTCGCCCTTGACGATCGCCTCGTACGTCTTGACGCGGCCGACCACGTCGTCGGACTTGACCGTGAGCAGCTCCTGCAGCGTGTACGCCGCACCGTAGGCTTCCAGCGCCCAGACTTCCATCTCGCCGAAGCGCTGGCCGCCGAACTGCGCCTTACCGCCCAGCGGCTGCTGGGTGATCATCGAGTACGGACCGGTCGAGCGCGCGTGGATCTTGTCGTCGACCAGATGCGCGAGCTTGAGCATGTAGATGTAGCCGACGGTGATCGGACGGCCGAAGCGGTCGCCGGTGCGCCCGTCGCGCAGCCACGTCTTGCCGTCGGCGGGGAGACCCGCGTCCTGCAGCCACTCGCTGATGTCTTCCGAGTGCGCGCCGTCGAAGACCGGCGTCGCGATGTGGAACCCGAGCATCGCGGCGGCCCATCCGAGATGGGTCTCCATGATCTGGCCGAGGTTCATGCGCGACGGGACGCCGAGCGGGTTGAGCACGATGTCGACCGGCGCGCCGTCTTCCATGTACGGCATGTCTTCTTCCGGCAGCACCTTGGCGATAACGCCCTTGTTGCCGTGCCGGCCGGCCATCTTGTCGCCCTGCAGAATCTTGCGCTTCTGCGCGACGTAGACGCGGACGAGGTGGTTGACGCCCGGGCTCAGCTCGTCGCCGTTCTCGCGCGAGAAGCGCTTGACGTCGATGATCTTGCCCTTTTCGCCGTGCGGAACTTTCAGCGAGGTGTCGCGCACTTCGCGCGACTTCTCGCCGAAGATCGCGCGCAGCAGGCGCTCTTCCGCGGTCAGCTCGGTCTCGCCCTTGGGCGTGACCTTGCCGACGAGGATATCTTCCGGCCGAACCTCGGCGCCGATGCGGACGATCCCGTTCTCGTCGAGGTCCTTGAGCGAGTCCTCACCGACGTTGGGGATGTCGCGCGTGACCTCTTCCGGTCCGAGCTTCGTGTCGCGGGCTTCGCACTCGTACTCCTCGATGTGGATCGAGGTGAAGCGGTCGTCCTTGACCATCCGCTCGGAGATGAGGATCGCGTCCTCGTAGTTGTAGCCTTCCCACGGCATGAACGCGACCATCACGTTCTGGCCGAGCGCGAGCTCGCCCTCATCGGACGACGGCCCGTCGGCCAGGATCTGGCCGCGCACGACCTGGTCGCCGACGGCGACGATCGGGCGCTGGTTGATGCACGTGCCGGCGTTCGAGCGGGTGAACTTGAGCAGGTCGTAGCTGTGCTCGAGCCCGTCGTCGGCGTGCTTGACCACGACGGCGTGCGCATCGGCTTGAGTGACCTCGCCGGCGGAGCGCGCGAGCACGCAGCCGCCCGAGTCCTTGGCTGCACGGTACTCCATCCCGGTGCCGACGACCGGCGCCTGCGGACGGAGCAGCGGCACGGCCTGACGCTGCATGTTCGCGCCCATCAGCGCGCGGTTCGCGTCGTCGTGCTCGAGGAACGGGATCAGCGCCGTCGCGACCGAGACGATCTGCTTGGGCGAGACGTCCATGAGCTGGACCTTGAGCGGCGGCTCTTCGACGTACTCTTCGGCGTAGCGAGCGACGACGAACGGCGCGGTGATCTTGCCGGTCTTCTCGTTGATCTCGGTGTTCGCCTGAGCGATGATGAACTCGTCTTCGCGGTCGGCGGTGAAGTAGCGGATCTCGTTGCTGACGACGCCGTCCTTCACCACGCGGTACGGCGTCTCGATGAAGCCGTAGCGGTTGACGCGCGCGAAGGTCGCGAGCGAGCCGATCAGCCCGATGTTCGGACCTTCCGGCGTCTCGATCGGGCAGATGCGCCCGTAGTGCGAGTGGTGGACGTCGCGGACTTCGAAGCCCGCGCGCTCGCGCGACAGACCGCCCGGCCCGAGCGCCGAGAGCCGGCGCTTGTGCGTCAGCTCGGCGAGCGAGTTGGTCTGGTCCATGAACTGCGAGAGCTGCGAGGAGCCGAAGAACTCCTTGATCGCCGCGACGACGGGGCGGATGTTGATCAGCGCCTGCGGCGTGACGGTCTCGATGTCCTGAACGGTCATGCGCTCGCGCACGACGCGCTCGAGGCGCAGCAGCCCGACGCGGAACTGGTTCTGCAGGAGCTCGCCGACGGAGCGGATGCGGCGGTTGCCAAGATGGTCGATGTCGTCCTTGTTGACCCGACCGGCCTGCACTTTGATCAAACGGCGAAGCACCGCGATCATGTCCTCGCGGGTCAGTGCCCTCTTGGAGATTTCCGGCGGACGCAATCCGGCGGCCGAGTACTCACGCAGCTCAGGGTCGCGCGCGCCCTCGAGCTTGCCGTTGAGCTTGTAACGGCCGACGCCGGCGAGGTCGTAGCGCTTCTCGTCGAAGAACAGCGATTCGAGCAGCTTCTCGGCGTTCTCCGCGTTTTCCGGTTCGCCGGGACGCAGCTTCTTGTAGATTTCCTTGAGCGCGTCTTCCTTGGTCTTGATGTCCTTGTCTTTTTCGAGACAGTTCGCGATCAGCGCCGAGGGGCGAACCGTGCCGTCCGCGTGCTTGTACGTGAACAGCGCGAGGATCGCTTCGTCCGACTCCCAGGCGTGGCCGAGGTCCGGGCGCGAGAGGGCGCGCACGAACGTCGTCGCGTAGATCTTGCGGTTCTTGTCGATGCGGACGCCGATCGTCCCCTCGGTCTCGTCGTTCTTCGTCCCGTTGTCGGTCTCGAACTCGATCCACGCGCCGCGATTCGGGATGATCGTCGCGTTGAACGTGTCGCGGTTGTTCGTATCTTTGTCCGCGAGGAAGTACACGCCCGGCGAACGGACGAGCTGGCTCACGATCACGCGCTCGGCGCCGTTGATCATGAAGGTGCCCTTGTCCGTCATGAGCGGGAAGTCGCCCATGAAGATCTCTTGGTCCGGGATGCCCTTGATCTCGCCCGACTCGGCCGTGATAAGACGAACGCGCACGCGCAGCGGCGCGCTGTAGGTCATGTCACGCTCGCGGCACTCCTCGACGGAGTACTTCGGTTCGCCGAGGCTGTGCTCGCCGAACTCCAGCACGAGGTTGCCCGTGAAGTCCTTGATCGGCGAGATCGAGTCGAACGCTTCCTTCAAGCCGTCGTTGATGAACCACTTAAAGGAGGCTTTCTGGAGCTCGATCAGATCGGGGAGCTGCAGGACGTCGGTAATCTTCGCGAAGGAGTGACGCCGGCGCTTCGCACCGGGATCCTCCGGGAGTTCGACGGTGAACGCTTCCTCGGGGACATGGAAGGCAGCGCTCGCGATGTTCTGTTGCCTGACCGCGGTGCCGGACCCATTCGGCGCTGCTGGCGCCGCATCGGTCTTTTTGCGGCTGCGCGTGGCCTTGGGTTTGTCCGCCGTCGTCTTCGTCGCCATTCTGTTTGTGGGGGTCTTCCTGCGTGGGATCACGCGCACTCGCGCTGTGAACGCGAAAAGGCAACGACCGACCCACCGGAGTGAGGGGTCCTCGCTCGTTCCGTTATGCCGCTATCCGCCGAGGGGCATAGGGCCGTATCCTATCACCGGGCGTCCAGGGGAGTCAAGCGACAAAGTCACCCTGAGCCTGTCGAAGGGCGCGTCCGGGCCCGATTCAGACGGCGCCCTCGTTCTGGGTGTAGCCGAAGACCGGGGTCGTGCGGGCGCTGTCCACCGCGGCCTCGAGGGCTCCGTAGCGGTCAAAGCCGCAGCCGCAGCGGCCGAGCCGGTCACCGACGCAACCGGCGGAATCGTGATTCGCGAGCGAGTGCCCGCACGGGCAAAGCACTAAATTGTCCATGCAGCTGTTCTTCCGTGGACCTCAAAGCGGGTTCTCTGACGAACCCACGGTCGCATGGTACCCGCGTCAGCGGCGGACAAACGAAGGCGACCGGCCGGTTGATCGTCTACGCTGCGGCGAGCCCCACGCGGAGAAACTCCACTGCCTTGCCGTAGCAGGGACAGGCGACCGCCTTCAGCCGGGCCTCGTCGAGGACGCGCACCCGCGCGTAGCCGTGAGCGACCAGCCCGTCGTCGACGAAGCGGCCGAGCATGGTCACCACGCTCGCACGGCGCACCCCGAGCATCATCGCGACGATGTCCTGGGTGATCTGGATCTCGTCGCCGACCCGGTCGCGCGTCACGAGCAGCCACTTTGCCAGCCGTTGCTCGATCGTGTGGCGCGCGTTGCACGCGATCCACTGTCCACGAATCGCCCGAACCGCAGCGAAGTAGCGGCGGGCCGCTTCGCACAACACGGCGTCGCGGTCGAGCACCTCGACGAAGATCTGCGCGTCGAGGCGTGCGAAGCGGCCGGGCGACTGCACGATCCACGTGTCGGGCGTGTTGCGGGAGCCGAGCACCAGCTCGAGGCCGAGGAAGCCCTCGGCGCCCGACGCGTCGACCTCGACGTTGCTATCGCCCTCGAGCGGGCGCAGCGTCGAGACGATCCCGGAGAGCGGGAACCACACGGCGTCGATGTTCGCGTCCGGCGGCTGCAGGACGTCGCCGATCCCGCCACCGTGCGCCGTCATGCGGCTCTCCAGCAGCGAGCGCGTCGAGGCGGGCAGGCCGTTCAGGAAGCGATTCTTGCTAGCGGTACCGGACAGCATAGGAATGTCATACCCGGACATTTCCATCTTCGGCGCCTGATTGTGTGGGGACGTTCGGCCCCGTTTCCGGCTAGCTCGTATGGGGGATGCGAAGTTGTTATGGCGGCCGTCCGGTTTCTCTACCTCCTGCACGTGCGCAACGTACGCTGCAGCTACTGCGACACCGCCGTCATCGATGCCAGCGCTGCGCGCCCGCAACTGCGCGTTGCGGTCGGCGCGCACAAGCGGCCGATCCGGTTGCCGACGCTCGACGCGCTCCCCGCGCCGGTGCTGATGGCGATTCGGTGCCGCTGCGGGCGCGACGTGTTCTACGTGACGCCCGGCGACGCGGTGGCGCTGCTCTCCGACCATACGCCGGAGTCGCGCACGATCGGCGACGCGTACGTGCTCACCGGCGCGTAGCGCTCGCGCGAGCGATCGTCAGGCCGAAAGGCGACGTTCGCTCAGCTCCATCATCAGGCGAACCTCGGTGCGGGCTTGGTGTGTGCGAATCTCCACCGCGTCCATCAGCGCGCGCATCAGCGGCAGGCCGCGGCCGCGCTCGCCGCGCCGCATCGCCGGCTTCCACTTTCCTTCATCCTCGACCGTCACGAGCAGCACGTCGTCGATCAAACTCGCCCGCACGCGCACGAGGCCGGGCGCGACGCCGTAGGCGTGCTCGACCGCGTTCGCCATCGCTTCGCCGGTCGCGGTGAGCAGCGAGAAGCGGCGGTCGGCATCGAGCCCAAGCCCCTGCACGAAGCGATCCAGACTCCGCCGCACGAGCGGAATCGCCATCGGCAGCGCCGTGAAGATGAAGCCGAACTCGCTGTCGCGCACGTCGGCGGTGGCGATCGTCAGCGTCGCGACGTCGTCGGTGTTCTCGTGCGACGCGAAGACGCGCTGCAGGAGCGCGCGGGCCGGCTCGGGATCCGCCCGGCTGAGGCCCTCGCGAACGGCTTCGAGCAGCCGGCGCTCGCCTTCGACGATGTCGCGCGAGTATTCGATCAGCCCGTCGGTGTAGACGGTGAACAGCGCGCCGGGCGGCAGGGTGAACGTCCAGTCGGTGGCGTCGACGCGGTCGACGATTCCGAGTGGAACGCCGTCCTTCGGGAGCAGCTGCACGGAGCCGCCGGGGAGCGCCAGGACCGGAGCGGGATGACCGGCAGACGCGTAGGTGACGGTCGCGTTGCTCGGATCGACGATGCCGAACGTCGCGGTGACCATGACCGGGTCGGCGCGCATGTTGACGATCGTGTTCGCGCGCTCTAGGACGAGCGCGGGTGAGTTCGGGTTGAGTGCCGCGGCACGGAACGCCTGACGCACCTCGCCCATCACGATCGCGGCACGCAGCCCGTGCCCGGCGACGTCGCCGATCGAGAACGCGATACGGCCGTCGGGGAGCCGGAACGCGTCGTACCAGTCACCGCCGACGATCGCCTCTTGCGCGCCGGGCAGGTACGCGGCGTCGAACGCCAGACGGTCGTCGACGGGCAGCCGCTCGGGGAGCAGCGCGCGCTGCAACGTGTCGGCGACGTGGTGCTCGCGCGCGTAGACCTGCGCGGCGTCGATCGCGACCGCGATCCGCAGCGCCAGTTCGTCCCACACGGCGAGCCCGTGCCGGGCCTCGCTCGCAGCGGTGGGGCCGGCGATCCGCATGACGCCGAGCTGCTGCCCGCGCGCGACGAGCGGGAACGCCTTCGCACCGCTGCCGACGCGACCGGTGCGCGCGAGCGTGGTGCGAATCTCGCCTTCCTCGACCTCGACCGCGAAGCCGGCAGCGAACGCGGGAACGACCAAACTGCCCACCGCAGCGAGCGTCTGCGCATAGTCGAAGGATGTCGACAGTTCATGGCTCGCGGCGACCAGCAACCGTAGCGAAGCGGCCGAACGCCGATCGTCGATCGCGCTCACCGCGCCGTCCGTACGCGCAGCGACGAGCCCTCCTTCTTGGATGCGGCGTTACCCGCGCTTGCTCGCACTCAAACATGATTCGTATTCGAACATTTGTGTGACGGAACTCAGCGCGCGCCCGTACCATTGCAATGCGCGAGCGAGCGCGTTTCACGCACACCTGCGACGGGTAGCTTGCTCGTCAAGTGGACCATCGTTGTCGGGCAGCGTTCAAGCCCGGGTTGCTGCGCCTCGGCTATCTCGGCCTCTCCTCGAAAGAGTCGCTGCGCTACACCCCGCACCAGCACGCCTACGAAGAGCTGAGCGAGACCGAACGCTTCTACCGGCGGCTCCGGTGATGCTGGACGACCTCACCTACGCGGCGTGGGAGCCGACGAAGACGACGCTGCACCTTTGGTGCCAGATCGTCGGGAAGATCGCGCTGCGTTCCAGCGCGCTGCGCAACCATTGGTGGAACTGCACGTTGAAGCCGATGGCGCGCGGCGTCCGCACGGAGCTGCTGCGTGCGAACGGCGCGTCGTTCGACGTGGAGCTCGACTTCGTCGACCATCGGACGATCGTGCGCTCCGGCGAACATGACGACGTGACGTTCCGGCTGCACGACGGGCTGAGCGTCGCTGAGTTCTACGCCGCGCTGGAAAAGACGCTCTCGGTGCTCTCCATCGAGGTCCCGATCCTGGCCAGGCCGTACGGCATGCCGTCGCTCACGACACCGTTCGCCGACGATCGCGAGCACCACGCGTACGATCCGGTGATGGTCCGGCGCTGGTGGAACGCCACGCGCTGGACTGCCGACGTCTTCGAACGGTTCGCGAGCGAGTTCGCCGGCAAGCAGGGTCCGGTGCAGCTCTTCTGGCACGGCTTCGATCTCGCGCTCGGCCGCTATTCCGGCCGCCGCGCCGCGGGCCCACCGAAGGCCGATCCGGTTGAGCGCGAAGCGTATTCGCACGAGGTGATCGCGTTCGGCTTTTGGCCGGGCGACGCGAACGTCCCCGCGCCGACATACTACACGTACACTGCGCCCGAACCGGAGACCCTGACGACGTTCGCGCTGCGCCCCGCCGGCGCGGCCTGGAACGCCGCCGGCAGCGGTCACATGGGAACCGTTGCCTACGACACGATTCGCACCGCCGCCGACCCCCAAGCCGCGCTACTCGATTTCCTCCACAGCGCCTACGAAGCCGGAACCCAGTCCGCCGGTTGGGACGTGGCTAGGCTGACACACGAGTCGCGATAACCGCCCTTCTCGATGTCACCCTGAGCTTGTCGAAGGGTCAGGATGACAAGGATGGCGGCACGTCACGAATCTATGTCATCCGGAGCGCCGGGTGATCCGCTCCGAACCGCTCGACTACAACGACGGCGAAGAATAGCTACGTTATCAGGCCGCGGCGGTAGGCGGTGACGGCGGCTTGGGCGCGGTCCGAGGCGGAGAGTTTCTCGAGGATGTCGGCGATGTGACCTTTCACCGTACCGAGGCCGACGTGCAGCTTCTCGGCGATCTCGGCGTTGCCGGCGCCGTCCGCGACCAGCCGCAGGATCTCGGTCTCGCGGGCGGTGAGCGGCGAGGCACCGGGCCGCGCCGGGGTGCCGCCCAGCCGGC
>CALEOJ010000402.1 GCA_937910425.1 uncultured candidate division WPS-2 bacterium | reverse complement strand
GCCCAAGCCGAACGGCTACCAGAGCCTCCACACAGCCGTGATCGCGCTCGACGCCCTGGCGAGCGCGACCCACCGCAATCTGTTCGCCGCCGGACGCGTCATCGACGCCGATGCCGACGCCTTCGCCTCGGCGCGCGTGATGGGGACGGCGTTCGCGACCGGCCACGCAGCCGGCATCGCAGCGGCCCTCCTAGCAGACGGCCGGACGGGGGACGCCGCCGCGGTGCGGGCCGAACTGCTCCGTCAGAACGGTATCCTCGACCTCGAAGGCAAAGCCGCATCTCCATGACGTCCCGCGCCCGTTTCCTCAGCACGCTCGCCACCGGCGCGGCTGCGAGCGCGTTCCCGACCGCGGTCTTCGCGCAGACGCGCAAGCCGCTCTCGATCGGATACGTTCCGTCGACGCTGTTCGCGCCCGTTTTCGTCGCGGCCGAGAAGGGATATCTGCGCGACGCGGGTTTCGACGCGAACCTGACCCCGATCGTCGCCGGCGCCGACTCGATGAGCCTGGTCGCGCAGGGTCAGATCGACATCGCCGCCGCGGCGCTCTCCGCCGCGTTCTACAACGCCGTCAACCGCGGTCTCGAGGTCAAGTTCGTCGCGTCGACCGGCTATCAGCCACGAACGGGACGGCCCTCCGCGTTGCTGATCCGCCAGGACCTGTACGACGGCGGCCTCCGTCTCGCCGGCCTGAAGGGGAAGAAGTTCGGCTGGATCGGCAACTCCGGCGCCGCGTCGGCGTACTACGTCGCGCGTATCCTGCGCGGCGTCGGGCTGCGCCTCAGCGACATCGAGTCGCTGAACGTCCCGAATCCCGAGCAGCAGACCGCGCTCGAACACAAGGCGATCGACGCATTGTTCACCTCGGCGCCGTTCAGCGACGAGTTCCAGCAGAAGCACCTCGGCACGATCGTCGCATCACCGCCGCCGGGGATCGCCGCTTCGGGGATCTTCTTCGGACCGGCGCTGCTGCACAACCGCGACAGCGCGAGCGCGGTGATGACCGCGCTGCGCAAGGCGGCGGCCGAGATCGCCGGGCCGGGCTTCTTCGCGCCGGCGAACGTCGATGCGTACGCCAAGTACACGCGGCAGCCGATCGAGGTCATCAAAGCCGCAGCGCGTTACGACTTCAAGCCGGACCTGCGCATCGACCAGGGGACGCTCGAGGACATGCAGCGCGAGTTCGTCGCCGACAACATCCTCACGTACAAGCCGCCGCTGAACGAAGTTCGCCTGGTCGCCCGCTTCTAGGCATGGAGCTCGTGCGGGGCGGCCGAATCGCGACGATCGACGGACTGCGCGGGATCGCGATCCTGCTCGTGGTGTGGTTCCACTTCTGGCAGGTCTCGTGGCAATCGGCGGTCGTCCCGTTCGTCAACCTCTCGCTGCAGCCGCTGGCCGAGACCGGCTTCATCGGCGTCGCGCTGTTCTTCTTCATCTCCGGCTTCGTGCTGCTGGTCCCGTACGCCCAGGCGCACCTCGCCGGCAAACCGGCGCCCACGTTGCGCCGCTTCGCGAGCCGGCGTTTTTTCAAGATCGTGCCGTCGTACGTGCTCGCCATCGCTGCGTTGATCGCGATCGGCTATCAGACGTATCCGAACCTCGCTGCCGGTGCGAAAGACGTCGGCTTCCACCTGCTCTTCGTCCACAACTGGTTCGCTTCGACGAACGGGTCGATCACGGGCCCGATGTGGTCGCTCGCTGTCGAGATCCAGTTCTATCTGATCTTCCCGCTCCTGGCCCTCGCCTTCGTGCGGCGGCCGATCATCACGACGATCGCGCTCTTCGCTATCGCGAACGGCTGGCGCGTGTGGTGCATGCTGGCCGACCACTACTACTACGAGCAGCGCCTCGCGCAGCTGCCGGGCTACATCGACTTCTTCGCCGCCGGAATGCTCGCCGCGTTCGCGTACGTCGCGATCGCGACGCGCCGGCCGCAGCTCGCGCACCGGCGCTGGGCGTTCACCGCCCTCTCGATCGCGGGGTTCGTCGCGCTGTGGCTGCTGATGGTGAACTGCTACGACCACCGCTTCGACAAGGAATGGCCTCAGCTGTGGGTCGTCGAGTGGCGCTCCACGGTTGCGCTCGCGTGCCTCGCGATCGGCCTCGGGTCGCTGTTCGCCGTGCGCGGTTACCAGCGCGCGCTCGCCAATCCGGTGCTGCTCTTCCTCGCGGCGATCTCGTACAATCTCTACCTTTGGCACCAGCCGCTTGCGCTGATCCTCGTGAAGCTGCACGTGCCGCCGTATGCGAGCGCTGATCCGCACGGCGACACGCGGTGGATGCTCGCGTTCGGGTTCGTCGCAGCGCCGGTTGCGCTCGGCGTTTCCGCCGCACTGACGTACGGCTTCGAGCAGCCGATCCTGCGCTGGGGCAAGCGCCGCGGGGATCTCCGCCCCGGCCGGGAGGGACCGGCGCGCCGGACTACGATACTGGACGCATGAAGATCGCGGTCCCGAAAGAGCGCGCCCCTGGTGAACGCCGCGTCGCGCTCGTCCCCGAGATCGTCGCGAAGTTCGTCAAGGGGGGTCACGTCGTCACCGTCGAGCGCGGCGCCGGAACGAGTGCCGGCTACCTCGACGCGGCGTACGAGAGCGCCGGCGCGACGATCGCACCTGACACGCGCGTCGCGTACGGCGACGCCGATGTGATCGTGCGCGTCGCGAAGCCGTCCGACGCCGAGCTCGACGGGATCCGGCGCGGCACTGTGCTGATCGGATTCCTCGCGCCGCTCGGCGATCCGCGCTCGGTCGAGCGCTACGCCGAGCGCGGGATCACCGCACTTTCGATGGAGACCGTTCCGCGAACGTCCAAGGCGCAAGCGATGGACGCGCTGAGCTCGCAGGCGAACATCGGCGGCTACAAAGCGGCGCTGCTCGCGGCGAACCACCTGCCGAAGTTCTTCCCGATGCTGACGACGGCGGCGGGTACCATTCAACCGGCGAAGGCGCTGATCATCGGCGCCGGCGTCGCGGGTTTGCAGGCGATCGCGACGTGCCGCCGGCTCGGCGCCGTCGTCACCGCGTACGACACGCGGCCGGTCGTCGCGGAGCAGGTGAAATCGCTCGGCGCGAAGTTCCTCGAGATCGATGTCGGCGAGAGCGGTGAAGGGCAGGGCGGTTACGCCAAGGAGCTCTCGCCCGAAGCGCTCGCCAAACAGCGCGCCGGGATGGTGAAGGCGATTGGCGCCAGCGACGTCGTGATCACCACCGCCGCGATCCCCGGCAAGCGTGCGCCGATCCTCGTCACCGCCGAAGCGGTCGCCGCGATGGCTCCGGGGAGCGTGATCGTCGACCTGGCCGCCGAAACCGGCGGCAACGTCGAGGGGACGAAGCCGGGCGAGGTCGTCACGTCCGCGAACGGCGTCACGATCGTCGGGCTGCTCAATCTCGCCTCGGATCTCGCCTACGACGCGAGCCGGCTCTACGCGCGCAACGTGCAGGCGCTGCTGGACTACATCACCAAGGACGGCGCGCTCGCGCTCGATCCCGACGACGAGATCGTGGCGGGGACGACGATCACGCGCGACGGGCAGATCGTGCACGAGCCGACGCGCGCCGCGCTCACCGGAGGAGCCGCGTGACCGTTCATCTGCTCGCCGAACTGACGGTCTTCGTGCTGGCTCTCTTCGTCGGCCTCGAGGTGATCTCGCGGGTACCGACGATGCTGCACACGCCGCTGATGTCGGCGACGAACGCGATCCACGGGATCGTGCTCGTCGGCGCGATCCTCGTCGCCGGCGCGGCCGACGCACCGTTCAACGCGATCGTGAGCTTCATTTTGGTGCTGCTGGCGTCGCTGAACGTCTTCGGCGGCTACACGGTGACGGAACGGATGCTCGAGATGTTCCGGCCGAAAGCGCGGGCGCCCAAGGCGCCGACGGACGGTACGCCGTGACGGTCGATACCGCGGCCGCCAATTGGGTCGACATCGCGTACCTGATCACCTCGATCTGCTTTATCTTCGGCCTGCGCTACCTGAGCTCACCGAAGACGGCACGCGTGGGCAACCGCATCAGCGCCGTCGGCATGCTAATCGCGGTCGTGGCGACGCTCAGTCAGGGGATCGTCAACTGGTGGGTGCTCGGATCCGCACTCATCGTCGGCGCGGCGATCGGGATCGTCTCGGCACAGCGCGTGAAGATGACCGCGATGCCGCAGATGGTCGCGATCTTCAACGGCGCGGGCGGCGGCGCGGCGGCGCTGGTCGCGGCCGGCGAACTCCTCAAGGTGTTCAACGCGAACGAAACGCCGACGCACGACGTCGCGTTCACCTCGGTGCTCTCGGCGGTGATCGGCGCGGTCTCGTTCGCCGGCTCGATCATCGCGTTCCTCAAACTGCAAGAGGTGATGACGGGCCGTCCGATCACGTATCCGGGCCAGCAGGTCGTCAACGCGCTGGTCGCGCTCGTGATCCTGGTGTGCTGGGGACTGGTCGTTGCCAACGTGCCGAACTCGCTGGAGTTCTTCTGGATCGCGCTGGCCGCGTCGTTCGTGCTCGGGATCCTGTTCGTGCTGCCGATCGGCGGCGCCGACATGCCGGTCGTCATCTCGCTGCTCAACTCGTTCACCGGCCTCGCCGCGGCGTCGACCGGCTTCGTGCTGGGCAACAACGTCCTGATCATCGCGGGCGCATTGGTCGGCGCGTCGGGAACGCTGCTCACGGTGCTGATGGGCAAAGCGATGAACCGGTCCGTCACCAACGTGCTCTTCGGCGCGTTCGGCGCGGTCAAGACCTCGACCGCGGGTGGCGCCGGGAAGCAGCAGAACGTCCGCTCCGTCAGCACCGGTGACGTCGCGACGATGCTCGCCTATGCGAACCAGGTGATCGTGGTGCCGGGCTACGGTATGGCTGTCGCGCAGGCGCAGCACTCGATCCGCGAACTCGCCGACCAGCTCGAAAAGCGGGGCGTCGAGGTCAAGTACGCGATCCACCCCGTAGCGGGGCGCATGCCGGGCCACATGAACGTGCTGCTCGCCGAGGCCAACGTGCCGTACACGTCGCTCCACGACATGGACGACATCAATCCCGAGTTCGAGCGGACCGACGTCGCGCTGGTGGTCGGCGCGAACGACGTGACCAACCCGGCGGCGCGTTCCGACAAGAACAGCCCGATCTACGGGATGCCGATCCTCGACGTCGACAAAGCCGCCAACGTCGTCGTGCTCAAACGCTCGATGAACTCCGGCTTCGCCGGGATCGACAACCCCCTCTTCGACGACCCCAAGACCGTGATGCTCTTCGGCGACGCAAAGAAATCGATCGACGGCGTCATCGCCGGAGTCAAAGCGCTGTAGCTGCCGTGTCAGGCACCTGGATCGAGGTCGCGCTCAACGGGCCGTGGGGGACCGCGATCCAGCCCGGCATTCCGATCTCGCACGATGCAATCGTGCGCGAGGCGATCGCCTGCGCGAACGCCGGTGCGTCGATCGTGCACTTTCACGCGTACGACGAGGACACCGGCCGGCAGAACGACGATTGGCAGAGCTACGCGCGCACGATCGCGGCGATTCGCGACGCCGTCGACGTGATCGCGTATCCGACCGTTCCGCTGGTCGGCAGCGGCGTCGACCGGTACCGTCACATCGACGAGCTCGGACGGCGCGGGCTGATCGAATGGGCGGTCGTCGATCCAGGTTCCGTGAACTTCGTCGCTCGCACCGGCGACGGCACGATCGACCCCGGCTTCGTCTACATGAACCCGCCCGATCACGTTCGCGAAGGGCTGCACGTCTGCCGCGACTACGGCATCCGCCCGAGCTACGCGATCTACGAGCCGGGGTTCACGCGGCTCGGCGCGGAATTGGCCGCTGAGTATCCCGGGTTGCCGCGTCCGGTCTACCGCTTCATGTTCACCGACCAATTCGCATGGGGATTCCCGCCCGAGCCGTACGCGCTCGAAGCGCACCTGCGGCTGCTCGGCGCGTGCGATGCGGCAGCGTCCTGGATGATCGCCGGCCTCGGCGTCGACGTCGAGCCGCTGGCGGCCGAAGCGATCGCGCGCGGCGGCCATGTTCGCGTCGGCCTCGAGGACGCGCGCTTCGGCACCGAACGGACGAACGTCGAGCTGGTCGAGGCGGCGGCGCGACTGGTGGAACGGGCCGGGTCGCGCCCGGCGAGCGCCGCCGAGGTTCGCGCCGCCGCCGCCGGCGGCGAACTCCAACCGGATCCGTTCGCAGACCCGAGCCACCGGCACGGGTAATCAGGAGGAATCAATGTCCGTGCAAACTCCGACGTACGACGTCGACGATCATGCGGTGGTGCCGCACGAGCAATGGATCGAAGCCCGCCAGGCGTTGCTCGCCAAGGAAAGGAGTTCACGCGGCTGCGTGACGAGATCTCGCAGGCGCGCAGGGACCTGCCCTGGGAACGCGTCGAGAAGAGCTACACGCTGGACGGTCCCGACGGCAAGGAAACGCTCGCGGAGCTCTTCGGCTCGTGCAGCCAGCTGATCGTCTATCATTTCATGTTCGATCCGCGCCGGCGTGACGAAGAGTTCGCGAAAGACGATCCGTCGATCATCTTGTGGTTCCGCAAGGACCTCGAGGTCCACAACTCGGCGCTCAAGGGGTTCACGCCGACGCCGGTGATCACGACGCCGTTCTGGAATCCGTGGCAGCTCCACTACTGAGGCGCCGTACAGCCGCGCTCGCGCTCGCGGCGTGCGCCGCAACGCTTCCTGCCGCTTCCGTCGCGCAGGCGGCGCGTCATCCGTATACGATACCGCACGTCCTGCGGTACGCGACCGGCGAGGACATCGTCGGCCTCAACCCGCACCTCGTGCAGCAGGGGACCGTCAGCTTCATGAGCCAGCTGACGATGGCGTGGCTGCTGCGCTACGACCAGCACAATCAGCCGGTGCCGGAACTCGCGACGACGGTTCCTTCGAAAGCCCACGGCGGGATCTCCCGCGACGGAAAGACGATCACGTATCACCTCCGGCGCGACGCGAAGTGGTCGGACGGAACGCCGTTCACCGCCGACGACGTGCGGTTCTCGGTCGACGTCGTGCGGAATCCCGCCAATAACGAGGGAACGCATCTCGGCTTCGACCAGATCGACCGTGTCGAGGTCCCGGACCCGTACACCGTGGTCTTCCGTATGCAGCGGCCGTACAGCGGCTTCTACGTCAATTTTTTCAGCTCGGGTGGCGCGAACCCGTGCGTGCTGCCGAAGCACCTGCTCGAGAAGCTGCCGAACATCAACGATGCCCCGTACAACGCGCTGCCGGTCGGGATCGGGCCGTTCAAGTACGTCTCGTGGAAGCGGGCGGACAGCGTCGAGATGGTCCCCGATCCGCTCTACTTCGGGCGCAAGCCGAAACTGCAGCGCGTGATCTTTAAGATCATCCCCGACCGCAATACGACCTTGACGCAGCTGACGACGCACGAGATCGATCTGTGGGCCGCCCTGCCGGCGGCGTTCTACGACCGCGCGCGCGCGGTGCCGGGCGTCGCGACGATCAGGCAGGCGTCATACGGCTTCAACCACGTCGATTTCAACGTCGAGCACGGCGCGCTGCGCGATCCGGTCGTGCGGCGGGCGCTGCGGTTGGCGACCGACCGCGCGACCATCCGCGAGAAAATCCGGCACGGCGTCGGGATCCTTCAGGAAACGCCGTTCTCGCCGGGCCACCCGTTCCACGTCGACTTGCCGCGCGTCCCGTTCGACGTCGCGGCCGCAAACCGGCTGCTCGACGCGGCGGGCTGGAAGCGCGGCGCCGACGGCGTCCGCGCCAAGGACGGGATGCGGCTCGAGTTCACCGTCGCGATCGGCGTCGGCCTACCCGATACCGACGCGATACTCGAACTCATGCGCTCCTCATGGTCCGAGGCCGGCGCGCACTTCGAGGTGCGGCATTACCCCTCACCGCTTTACTTCGCCCCGGCCCAGACCGGCGGAATTCTGTATTCCGGAAAATACGACGTGGCGATCTTCGCGTGGTACACGGACCCGAACGGCGACCTCACCAACCTCTATGCATGCGACCGCATCCCGCCGAAGGGCCAGAACATCCCGAGGTATTGCAATCACGGCGCGGACGCTGCGTTGCGGCGGTTCATCTCGACCTACGATCTTGCCGAGCAACGAGCGGCGTCACGCGTCGTCCAGGAGGCGCTCTACCGCGACGTTCCCACATTCGTGCTCGACGCGCGCGAGGACGTCTACGCCTTCAACGACGACATGCACGGCTTCCATCCCAATCAAGTAACCGCGTTCGACGATCTGGTCGAGGCCGACATCTGAGGTACCTGTGAAGAGAATCCTTGCAATCGCACTCGCGGCGCTGCTGCTCGCCGGCTGCACGAAGGTCGCGACCGTCGGCTCAGGGGATGGAACGCCGGACCCGAACGGAGCGCGGCACCCGTACACGATCCCCCACGTGCTGCGGTATGCGACGGCCGAGGACATCGTGGGGCTGAACCCGCACCTCTGGTTCACGGAATTTGGCGCCGGCAAGATCGGAAGGGTGACGCCCTCGGGGACGATCACCGAGTTCGCGACTTCCTCGAGTAGCAGCTACGCCAATATCATCACGACCGGTCCGGACGGCAACCACTGGTTCACGGAATACGGCGTCGGCAAGATCGGGAAAATCAACCCGTAGGCAATTTGAGGCCCGGGAGGGTTCGTGTTCGGACCATGATCGCGGCGTGCGCCGAGAACAGGGGTTTCCCGGATACGCAGGGGCGGCATGCGCCGCTACCATCGTCACAGGCGGCACCGTTCAGCGACGCCGCGACCCGGCTTTCCACGGGAGTTGGCGATGAGCCGACCCGCACGCACAGCAGCTGCAAACGCCGTCCGCAAACTTGCCGAACCGATGACGCATTCCCCACCACTTCCGCGCGACTTGGCGCCCTTGTCGCGGCGGGAGCGGGAGGTTGCGCTGCACGTATTCGCGGGCCGTGACAACCGAGAGATCGCTGCCGCGCTCGGCATCAGCGCGAAGACCGTGGAGTCCCATCTTTCCTCCGCCTTCGCCAAGCTGGGGCTGCGGTCGCGAGCGCAGCTCGCGGTCTACGTCGCGCGGTCGTGCGGTTGACCGGCGAGATTCCGAAACCAAGGGTTTCCCCGGATACGCAGGAGCGCGAGACAGGGCTATCATCGTCATATGCCGCACCGACGTTGCGGCGCCGCACCCGCGCTTTTCGCGAGGTCTGTCGTGACATCTCGGCTTTGGCTCTTTGCGGCCGCCCTTGCGCTTGGCGCGGCCGTCCCGGCATGCAGCGGCGCGGGCGGGACGGCTTCCACGGTCACGGTAGCGACGCCGACGCCGACGCCGACGCCGACCCCGGGGTCTTCGGTGACGCCGACAGCCTCTCCGACGGCGACCGCCTCGCCAACGCCGTCACCAACGCCATCCCCGACCCCGACCATTAGCCTGGCGCCGTCGGCCCTCTCGTTCATCA
>CALEOJ010000401.1 GCA_937910425.1 uncultured candidate division WPS-2 bacterium | reverse complement strand
GTGGCGCCGGTCTGAATCGCCCAGTCGGTCGCGTAGCGCTGCAGGTCGCCGATCCGGATCGGGTTTTCGTCGGCCTTATAGACGCAGGCGCCTTCGCAGAGCTGGTCGGTCGGACAGACGCGGGCGCAGCTCGCGCCGACCGGGTTCGCGTCCATGATCGTCTGTGCGCTGCCCAGCAGATCGCCGGTCGCGATGCGGCCGATGAAGCGCGGTACGTCGATCGAGGTGGGACACGCGCGAATGCACGGCGCGTCGTAACAGTTGAGGCAGCGGTTCGCCTCGATCTGGACTTCCAAGCGGGAGAGCCGCTTTGCGATCGGCGGTCCCAAGCTCACTGAAGGAAAAGCCAAGTCCTCTCCAAGGGCGGAGACGTCGTTGACGCGTCATTCACGGTCGCCGGTAGGCGCTCCCGGTGCTGTGCGCGTACCGAACGGGGATGCGAGCCGTCCGCCTCCACGAGATCGACCGCGAGCGCGGTCCCCAGAACTTCCGCGTCGAGCAGGTCGACGACCCCGCGCCCGGTCCCGGGGAGACGCTGGTCAAGATCGCGCGCGCCGCGTTCAACCGGCGCGACGTCTTCATCAGCCAGGGGCTGTATCCGGGGATCCAGCTCCCGTGCATCCCGGGCTCCGACGGGCTCGGCACCGTCGCCGCGCATGGTGAGGGCGCGCAAGGGCCGGCGGTCGGAACGCGCGTCGTCATCGACCCGACCCTTGGCTGGGGGCCCGACCAGCGCATCTGGCTCCGCACCGCGCAGGTGATCGGGATGCCGCATCAAGGAACCTTTGCCGAATACATCGCGGTGCCGTCCGGTAACGTCCACCCCGCGCCCGCCTCGCTCACCGACGACGAAGCGGCGGCGATTCCACTCGCCGGGGTCACCGCGTACCGCGCGCTCGTCTCACGCGGCGGCTGCACGAAAGACGACGTCGTGCTGATCCCGGGCGTCGGCAGCGGCGTGCAGACCTTCGTCCTGCTGTTCGCCAAGAAGATCGGCGCAAAGGTCATCGTCACGTCGTCGAGCGACGTGAAGCTCGAACGCGCGAAATCGATGGGCGCCGACGTCGCGATCAACTACAAGACCTCCGAGAAGTGGGAGAAGGACGTGCAAGCCGTCGACGGCGGCCCCAGCCTGGTCGTCGATTCCGCCGGCGGCGACACATTCTTCAAGGCCGTCAACGTGACGCGGTACGGCGGCCGCGTCGTTGTCTACGGCGGGACGCTCGGCGACGCGAAGCTGCGCCCGTTCTCGCTGTTCTGGAAGCAGCTCGACATCATGGGTTCGTCGATGGGTTCGCCGCGCGATTTCGCCGAGATGCTGGCGCAGTTCGATGGCTCGATTAAACCCGCCGTCGACAAGGTCTACGCGATGGACGAGGTCGTCGCAGCTGCCGAGGCGGTCGACAAAGGCGCGAAATTCGGCAAGGTGCTGCTCGCGATCACCTGACTTCCTACGCGAGTACGTAGCGTCGGAGCGGTTCGGCGTTGCCGTAGCCGAGCTCGGCGCGAATTACGTCGGCCTCGGGGCTCTCGCCGAGCTTCGAGAGATCGGGATCGAGCAGCGCCGCTTCTTGCCGCGTCGGCTCGCGCTCGATGCGCTCGGCGTGCACGCGTCCTTCTGCCTCGAGCGCGTTCAGGTAGGCCAGGATCTGCCGCGCGGCGGCGGGCCACAAGCGCCGGTCGGTGTCGCGGTACACGGCTTCGACCAGCGCGGGGATCGTGTCGTTTCCGTTGCCTAGCGCAGCGACGATTTGCCGCTCGCGCGCTTCGCGGTGCGCGATGTACTCGTCGAGCTTCGCGCGCACGTCGCGCACTTCGGGGCCGTGCCCGCCGTACAGCGCGCGCGCGTCGCCGTACTCCTCGCGCAAACGGTGCAGCGTGCGCTGGTAGGTGCGCATCTCGCCGCCCGGCGGCGCGACGACGACGGTGCCGGTC
>CALEOJ010000400.1 GCA_937910425.1 uncultured candidate division WPS-2 bacterium | reverse complement strand
CGGTGACGGCCCGGCCGGCCGCCACCGTCCCCCGGCCGCCGCCGCGTGTGGAGCACGAACCCGAACCCCCGCGCCGAGTGACGATCCGGGCGGTCGAGCCGGGCGTGTCGGCGGCACCGCGCTTCGGACCGCCGCCCGAGCGACCGCCCGAACCGCCCCCGGACCCCAACGCCGTCCCGCGCTTCATCACCGACCTCGCCGACGCGACCTCGCAGGTCGTCGGCGGGAGGGTCGGCGAGGGACGGTTCGCATTCGGATTCTATCCCGACGGGAACATCAGGTTCGTGGACGTCGACGGCGGCCGGTATGCCGGAAAGGCGGAAAGCGCGCGTGCCCGGATGCGCGAGGTCGACGGGATGCGGGCGTTCACGGTGCAGATCGGGGTCGGTGAAGACCGCCGGCTGCAGGCGACGTTCACGGGCGGTACGCACGACGGTGAAACCATCGCGCTGGAACCGCTCGTCGGATGGACCGTCGCATGAACGTCCTCGATCGTCTCGATACCACCCTGCGCGTCGTCGGCGGCGCGCGCCTGGAAGGCAGCGTCGAGGTGCAAGGCGCCAAGAACGCGGCGCTGCCGATCATGGCAGCTGCGCTGCTGGCGCGCGGCAAGGTGACGCTGCACCGCGTTCCGCGCATCACCGACGTCTCGGTGATGTGGTCGTTGTTGGAAGCGCTCGGCGCCCGGCTCTCGCTGCAAGACCGCAATACGATCACCATCGACGCCGCCAACGTCAACAAGGCGCGCGCGCCGTACACGCTGGTGCGCAAGCTGGCAGCGTCGTTCGATCTGTGCGGCCCGCTGCTGGGACGGTTCGGCCGCGCCGAGGTGCCGCTCCCGGGCGGCTGCGTGCTCGGGACGCGCGCGACCGACCTGCACGAGGCGGCGTTCCGCGCGCTGGACGCCGAGGTCTCGGTCGCCCACGGCTACCTGATCGCGAACGCGCGCGGCGGGCGCCTGCGCGGCGGCGAGATCGAGTTTCGCATGCCGTCGGTCGGCGCGACGAAAAACGCGATGCTGGCCGCCGTCACCGCCGACGGCGACACGATCATCCACAACGCGGCGATGGAGCCCGAAGTCGTCGACCTGGCGAACTTCCTGGTCGCGATGGGCGCGAAAATCGAGGGCCAGGGCGGCGACACACTCCGCGTCACCGGCGTCGCGGAGCTGCGCGGCGTCGAGTACGAGATCATCCCCGACCGCATCGCGACCGGGACGCTGCTGATCGCCGGCGCGATCACGCGCGGCGACGTGACGGTGAAGAAGACGCGTCCCGACGACGTGCTTGCGCTGCAGCTCGCGCTGGGCGAGTGCGGCGTGAAGGTGACGACCGGCGACGATTGGGTCCGCGTGCAAGCCGACACGGTGAAGGGCGGGACCGACGTCGTCACCGCACCGCATCCCGGCTTCGCGACCGATTTGCAGCCGCAGTTGCTCTCGTTCCTGTGCACCGCACCCGGCGTCAGCGTCGTCGAAGAGTCGATCTTCAACGCGCGCTTCTCGTACGTCAACGAGCTCGTCCGCATGGGCGCCGACGTGCGCGTCGCGATGGACAACAATACCGCGCTGGTCAAAGGAGTGGCGCAACTCTCCGGCGCGCCGGTCGAGGCGCCGGACATTCGCGCCGGCGCGGCGCTCGTGCTGGCCGGACTCGGCGCCTCGGGCGAGACCGAGATCATCGGCCTCGAATACATCGATCGCGGTTACGAGCGTCTGGAAGAGACGCTCTCCTCGCTCGGCGCGCAGGTGCAGCGCGCCAGCGGCATCGTCCCGTTCAGCGAGCCGACCGGAACGTTCGAGACCAGTGTGTATCCCAGCGTCTGATTCGCGCGCGCATGGGCGACGTTGAAGAGCCGCGGCAGCCGGACCCATAGCACTCCGAACAGTTCAGTGGGACGACGGTGAGCAACAGCACGACGTGGTGGTTCGTCTCTGGCCTCCCGTACCGTGCGAAGACCACTGCGACTGCGATTTCGCGATCGACGGACTCCCGGAGCCGGTGCGCGATACGGCGCACGGCGTCGACTCGCTCCAAGCGATCATGGTCGCGCTGACCGCCATTCGGTACCACCTGGCGACCCACCGCGAGATATCGTTCCTCGGTCAGCGCGGATGGCATGGAATACCGCTCATCGTGCCGCTGATCGACCCCGACGAGGACCGCTACGTCGAGCGAATGATCGACAACGAGCTGGAGCACTTCGTGGACATGGCGCGCCGCCCTCACCAGCGGCACATCGCCCGGCTCGCCGCAGAACACGGCCTGCGACCCTTCGACCAGCCGCATGCGCTCTCGTCCGATACGCTTGCCGAGATGCTGGTGGAGGCGGCAAGCGGTGCCCGCGCTTCACGCGGCGAGGAACATGACGAGGAGCGTGACGTTCGCGCGTACGTCTTCGAAGAGCGTCATGGCGCGGTGGCGGCCGAGCTCCTGAAGCGGCCGGGCCACGAGCAGATCTTCGCGCGACTCGGTGAAGCGGGCAGACTCCCGGACGCGGAGGATCGGCGCTCCTGAGTCAGCGACCGAAATCGACGGCGGCGCTGTTGCCGCCGCTGATGAGGACGCAGACGCGTTCGCCCGGTGCTGGAACGTACACGCCGGAGAGCAGCGCGGCGAATGCGGCCGCGCCGCCGGGTTCGGCGACGATCGTCAGTGCGCGCCAGAGCGCTTCTTGCGCGCTGCGGATCGCGTCGTCAGTGACGAGCGCGACGCGCGCGACGTAGCGCTGCGCGTACGGCAGCATCAGCTCGCCGACGCGGCGCGGTGCGAGCGAGTCGGCGGCGATGCTGTCGGTCGGCGCGTCGACCGGACGTCCCGCCGCGAGTGCGTGCGCGAGCGTCGGTGCGCCCTCGGGTTCGACGCCGATGATGCGAACGCGGCCGGCGTACCACGCGGCGATCCCGCCGATCAAGCCGCCGCCGCCGACCGCGACGAGCAGCGTGTCGAGCTCGGGCAGCTGCTCCTCGAGTTCGGCGGCGAGCGTCGCTTGGCCGAGCAGCGTCTCGCACTGATCGAATGCATGCACCTGCAGTGCGCCGGTCGCGGCGACGTGCGCGATCGACGCTTCGAGCGCGTCGGAGTAGCGTTCGCCGGCGACGACGAGCTCTGCGCCGTACGCGCGGATGCGATCGAGCTTTGCCGGCGGCGAGATGCTCGGTACGAAGATCGTGGCGTGTACGCCGCGTTTCATCGCCGCGTAGGCGACCGCGGCGCCGTGGTTGCCGCCGGACGCTGCGACCACGCCCGCCGCCGGAACGTCCCGCCCGAGCAGGTTGGCGAACGCGCCGCGCGTCTTGAACGATCCCGCGTGCTGGAGCAGCTCCAGCTTCGCGTGCAGCGTGAAAGCCCCGAGTCCGAGCTCGTGTGAATCGAGCGCGAGGACGGGCGTTCGGCGGACGTAGGGCGCAATGAGGTGGCGCGTCGCGATCACCGCGGCGCGGTCGCTGGCAGGGTCGTTCACAAACCCTTCGACAAGCTCAGGATGACAAGGGTTGGCGCTCAGGATGACGAGGTTGGCGCCGGGCCGCAGGAGCCGCTTGGCATCGTCGCTGGGCAGCGTTGCACCCCAGCCACAGGGCCGTCTGAGGATTTCGGGGGCCGGGCCCGAACCGGTCAGGGTCGTTTTTCAAGCAACGGCGTCGCGGCATGCCTCGCAGCCGCCGCCAGTCCGGGAGTCATCGTCATCGATATCGGGATCGATCTGGGTACCGCCAACGTCCTCGTGTACGTCCGGGGCAAGGGCATCGTGCTGCGCGAGCCGTCGGTCGTCGCGAAAGACGTGCGCACGAACAAGACCCTCGCCGTCGGCGAAGAGGCGCGGCTGATGCTCGGCAAGACGCCGAGCAACATCCAGGCGATCCGCCCGCTCCGCGACGGCGTCATCGCCGATTTCGAAGTAACCGAGGTGATGCTCGGCTACTTCATCAAGAAGGTCACGCGCCAGCGCGGGTTCTGGAGCACGCTGTTCCGCCCGAAACCGTCGGTCGTCATCTGCGTGCCGGCCGAGATCACCTCGGTCGAAGAGCGCGCCGTGCGTGATGCCGCGAAGCTCGCAGGCGCGAAGTCGGTCGACATCATCGAGGAGCCGATGGCCGCCGCGATCGGCGCCGGCCTCCCGATCGACGGGCCGTCCGGAAACATGGTCGTCGACATCGGCGGCGGTACGACCGACGTCGCGGTGATCTCGCTCGGCGGGATCGTCGTCTCGCAGTCGATCCGCGTCGCCGGCAACAAGCTCGACGAGGCGATCATCCGCCACATCCGCCGCGTCTACAACCTGATGATCGGCGAGCGGACGGCCGAGGAGATCAAAATCAAGATTGGTTCCGCGTTCCGGCTCGACCAGGAGCTGGCGATGGAGATTCGCGGGCGCGACTTGATCAACGGGCTCCCGAAGACGGTGAAGATCACCTCCGAAGAGGTGCGCGAAGCGCTCTCCGAGCCGGTGCAGGCGATCGTCGAAGCGGTGAAGACCGTGCTCGAGAAGACGCCGCCCGAGTTGGCAGCCGACATCATCGATCGGGGCGTGATCCTGACCGGCGGTGGCGCCTTGCTGCGCGGGCTCGACACGCTCCTGGGCGAGGTCACAGGGATTCCGGTTATCGTCGCCGAGGACCCGATGTCGTGCGTCGCGATCGGCACGGGCCAGCGCGTCGGCTATAACGGCTCGACGCGTTTCTAACCGCGACCTTGGCTTCTGCGAGATCGTTCTCTAGCGTGATGACTCTTCGCCGTCCCGTCCTTCACCTCGCGCTGTCGCTCGGCGTCGCGCTGAGCTGCGGCGCGGTCGCGCCCGCCGCGGGCCCGAACGGGCTCTCGACGCCGGACTACCGGATCGAGACGAGCGAGACGCACTGGAACTTCAACACCGGCGACTTCACGATGCCGCATCGCGTACGCTTCTTCCGCCCCGGTACCGACGCCGTCGGCGACCAGGCGAACGGAAACTCGAAGCAAGGGACCGTGACGCTGATCGGCAGCGTCGTCGTGCACGACAGCGGTAACGCCAGCGAGGCCGGCGACGCGGCATACCACGGCAGCGGCCCGGCCACGCTCACCTGCGACAAGCTCGAGATCGACTCGAAGGCGAAGCTCTACACCGCCACCGGCAACGTCCACTTCTCGCAAGGCGCGCGCACCGGGATCTCGGATCGCGCCGTGCTGAACCGTGCCAACGGTAGCTTGCATCTCGAAGGCAACGTCCACCTCAGCGAAAACGGTTCGACGCTCTCGGCAGACTCGGTCGATTACAACCTCAACACCAAGGACGCCGACGTCCACGGTAACCCTGCGGCGATGACGCAGCCCGCGAACCGGCCGGCCCCACCGCCCAGTGCGCCGCCTTCGCAAAAGCCGAAGCCGAAGCCGAAGCCGTCGCCGACACGGAAACCATAACGCCGATGCACGCGACGGTACGCACGTCCTTCGTGGGCCTCGCGATCGTCGCGCTCTGCGCGGGCGCCGCGCCCTCGCCCGGACCGT
>CALEOJ010000399.1 GCA_937910425.1 uncultured candidate division WPS-2 bacterium | reverse complement strand
GTCGGTCCACTCCAGCACCAGCAGCCGCGGGCGCGTTCCCGATGGGATGCCCGCGCGAAGCGCATCGGTGCGGGCACGCAGCGATGCGAGCAGGCGTGCGGCGCCGTCTTGCGCGCCGACCAGTTCGCCCAGGAATCCGATCGTCGCGAAGACGTCCTCGAGCGACGACGGCTCCAGTGAGACGACACGCGGATCGCCGCGCAGGCGCTTCGCGGCGCGGTCAACGATCTCGTAGGAGACGGCGCAGACCGCGCACAGCTCCTGCGTCACGATCAGGTCGGGCTCGAGCGCGGCGAGCTTGGCGTCGTCGAGACCGTAGAGCGACGAGCCTGCGTGGACGCGCGCGCGCACGTGCCGATCGATCCCGGCGGCGTCGAGCTCCGCCGGGAGCAGCGAGGAGGTGAGCGCCGGGCGAGTAGTCGCCTCGTCGGGGAAGTCGCACTCGTGCGTGACGCCGACCACCTGATCGCCGGCGCCGACGGCGAACAGGATCTCGGTCGAGGACGGTAACAGGCTGACGACCCGCATGCGGCCTCGTTCGGGTCGGGCTGCGGCGCGCCCCTGGCCTCATGGCCGCGGGGGCACGGCCGGGGAACGCGGAACAGTCCGCAGTCACGCCCCGCAACGCAGGAGTATCCTCCCTGAACAAGATCAAGGTCAAGAACCCGATCGTCGAGCTCGACGGCGACGAGATGACGCGGATCATCTGGCACTTCATCAAAGACAAGCTGATCCTGCCGTATCTCGACATCGACCTGAAATATTACGACCTCGGGATCGAGCACCGCGATGCGACCGACGACCAGGTCACGCTCGACGCGGCGCGCGCGATCAAGCAGTACGGCGTCGGCGTGAAGTGCGCGACGATCACGCCCGACGAGGCGCGCGTCGAAGAGTTCCACCTCAAGAAGATGTGGCGCTCACCGAACGGCACGATCCGCAACGAACTCGACGGTACGATCTTCCGCGAGCCGATCATCTGCCGCAACGTGCCGCGCCTGGTGCCGGCCTGGACGCAGCCGATCGTGATCGGGCGCCACGCCTTCGGCGATCAGTACCGCGCGACGGACTTCGTCGTGCCGGGTGCCGGCAAGCTCACGATCACGTTCACGCCTTCCGACGGCTCGGCGCCGATCGAGCGCGAGGTGTACCAGTTCCAGAGCTCGGGGGTCGCGCTCTCGATGTACAACCTCGACGAGTCGATCCGCGGGTTCGCGCGGGCCAGCATGAACTACGGGCTGCTGCGCAACTACCCGGTCTATCTCTCGACGAAGAACACGATCCTCAAGGCATACGACGGGCGCTTCAAGGACATTTTCCAGCAGGTCTACGAGGAAGAGTTCAAGGCCGAGTTCGCGCGCCGCGGCCTGACCTACGAGCACCGGCTGATCGACGACATGGTCGCCTCGGCGCTCAAGTGGTCGGGCGCGTTCGTGTGGGCCTGCAAGAACTACGACGGCGACGTGCAGTCCGACACCGTCGCGCAAGGCTTCGGTTCGCTGGGCCTGATGACGTCGGTGCTGATGACGCCGGACGGCAAGACGATCGAAGCCGAAGCCGCGCACGGCACGGTGACGCGCCACTACCGTCAGTACCAGAAGGGGCAGGAGACCTCGACCAACCCGATCGCGTCGATCTACGCTTGGACGCGCGGGCTCGCGCATCGCGGGAAGGTCGACGAGACCCCGCAGGTCACGCGGTTCGCCGAGACGCTCGAACGCGTGTGCGTCGATACGGTCGAGTCGGGGAAGATGACGAAGGACCTCGCGATCCTGATCGGTCCCGACCAACCGTGGCTGACGACGAATCAATTCCTCGACGCGCTCGACACGGAGCTCCGCACGCGGATGGGAGCCGTCACCGCGCCCGCGGCCGTGTGAGCGGCGCACCATGAACGGAGACGAGACGCTCGCGATCCTCGTCGGCGGCGGGCCGGCCCCGGGGATCAACGGCGTCATCGCGTCGGCGACGATCGAGGCGCGCAACCACGGGCTGCGCGTGCTCGGGATCTACGAGGGCTACCGCTACCTCGTGCGCGGCGACCTCTCGCACGTCGCCGAGCTGCAGATCGAGGACGTCTCGCGGATGCATTTCACCGGCGGCTCGATGCTGCGGACGTCGCGGACGAATCCGGCGGCCGACCCGGAGTCGCTGCGCATGTGCGTGCGCTCGCTGACGATGCTCGGCGTGCGCTACCTGATCACGATCGGCGGCGACGACACGACGTTCGGCGCGACACGGATCGCGGCCGAGACGAAGGGCCGTATCGGCGTCGCGACCGTGCCGAAGACGATCGACAACGATCTTCCGCTTCCCGACAACGCGCCGACCTTCGGTTTCGAGACGGCGCGTTCGGTCGGCTCGGCGATCGTCGAGAACCTGATGGAGGATGCTCGCACCGCGTCGCGCTGGTATCTCGCGATCACGATGGGGCGCAAGTCGGGGGCGCTCGCGCTGGGGATCTGCAAGGCCGCGGGCGCGACGCTCGCCATCATCCCCGAGGAGTTCACCGGCGATCGGATCGCGCTCGACGACGTCGTCGACACGATCGTGGGCTCGATCGTGAAGCGGCTCGCGTCCGGCCAGGACCACGGCGTCGCCGTGATCGCGGAAGGGCTCGCCGAGCGCATCGCGCCGGAGGAGCTCGCGGCGGTCTCCACTGCGACGCGCGACGCATACGGACACGTGCGGCTCGCCGACGTTCCGCTCGGGATGGTCTTGCGCGACGCGATACGCGCCCGGCTCACGGAGCTCGGGATCGACGAAACCGTCGTGCCCAAGGATATCGGCTACGAGCTGCGCAGCGCCAAGCCGATCCCGTTCGACGCCGAGTACACGCGGACGCTCGGGTACGGCGCGGTGCGGTATCTGCTCGGCGGCGGGAGCGGCGCATTGATCGCGCTCGCCGGCGGGCGCATCGTCCCAGTCACGCTCGAGGAGATGCTCGATCCGGCGACCGGACGAATCCGCGTGCGGCTGGTCGACGTCACCACCGAGTCGTACGAGGTCGCGCGCAAGTACATGATCCGGCTCGAGGAAACGGACTTGACGGAGCCGCGCTTGTCGCGGCTCGCGACGCAGACCAATCTGGATCCCGAGGCCTTCGAAGCACAGTTCCGCCGGCTGTTCGCGCCGGCGGCGACCGCTTAGCGCGCTACGCGTCCCCGCTGAGCGGGATCGAGCCTCCAGACACTTCCCCGCTTTCACTTGGCGCCGTGCCGACCGGATAGCCTGCGTTGCACCACGCCGTGTACGTCGCGAGTTCCGTCGGATCGAATTGCCGGTCGGGCGCTTCAGGCATGAACGCCGGCTGGCCCGGGCCGGGCGGTGTGATCGCGTTGAGAATCGCGAGCCCGCACGTCGCGTAGCCGCCGCCGGTGGGATCGGGCCCCGGGAACGTCGCCGGATTGCTCAGATCGATCTGGTACTGCGAGTTCTGCATGCACGAGATCGAGTTCGGTCGTCCGGCCGCCGCTGTAAAGTACGCCTGAATCGTGTTGTACCAAGTCGGAGCGCTGCTCATGAGGTCCCTTTCGAAGCTGGTGCGCGTCAGTGAGGCTGAACGAGGCTGCGGTTGCGGAACTCGGGTCGCGGGTGCGCCGTGCCGAGCAGAAGCCGGCCGGAGTTGGACAGGTTCGGGTGCGGTGGCTCGGGGACGGTGACTTGCCCGCGCGCGGTGATCACGCTGAAGTCTCCGCCTTGGCTCTGCCCCTGCGACCCGTGACACCCCATGCAGCCCCCCATGTCGTAGCCGGCGTGGTTGTAGGCGGTATTCTTGTGCGTGTACCACGGCGGTGACGGCGCGGGGAACGGCGTCGCGGGCGGCGGCAGAAAGTTCTGGAGGTAGTTGCTGTTGTAATTGAAGGCCAAGCTGCCGCTGAAGATCTGCAGCGTTCGATCCGTCTCGACCACGCCGTTGGCGAGGTAGAAGCTCGCCGGGTTTTCGCCCGTGTTCGGGTTGTTGCCCGCGTAGATGCCGGGCACCGGTGAACTCAAGTCGACGGGGACGTACTGGACGTTGATCAGCTTGTAGTGCCGGAACGGGTCGTTCGCGCCGTTGTCGTGCTGCGCTATGGCGGCGTGAGCGGCCCGGTTGACGTCGATGATCTGCGGCGGGATCGCGTTGTCGCGCGCGTTGACGCAGAAGTATCCGCCTTGCGGCAAGTTCTTCTGTTCCTCGAAGTAGTACACGCGCTTGCCGTGATTGGTCGTGCACCACGGCGGTGACGGCGTCGCGGGCGGCGGCGTCGGCACCCCGAACACGATGGGCCGCTTCGGCGGCACGAAGCTCTTGGGTCCGTCGATGAGCGTCTCGGTGGGCGTCGTCGGGCACTTCGGTCCCCGCCCGGGCGCGCACGTCGGCTGGCGGCCGGGGATGAGCGCGCCGTCGTCGGTCTCCATCGGAAGCCCGGTGTCCGCCGTGCTGATGTTGTCGGCTTGCTCGAACGTCGCGTAGACGAAGTACGGTGCGGACGGTGTCTTATGAATGATGTGCAGTGCGACCATCCCGAACGTGTCCTCGTTCCAGCACGGCGCTTGACCCTGCGTTTCGTAATAGCGTGCGCGCGCCATGTGGAAGCGGTGCGACGCCGTCTCCGTGTTGTTGAGCAGACGCCACGCAGACTTGATCTCGACCGTTCCCGCCGGGAAGCTCACGAGACTCGTCGAGCCGTTCGGCGGATCGGCCAGATTCCGAGCGACGTACACCGCAGTGCTCGCGGTCGGCCGCGGCGAGCCGGTTCCCGAACCCCACCATTTGTTGCCCGCGATGTACGTGTACATCGTGCGGTTCGCTTTCGCCAAGAAGCGGATGAGCTGCGGCTGCGAGTTGTACGGCGAAGGATGTACCGTCGGCGCGTTGCCCGCGTACATCGCGGCAAGCGTGATCTGATCCGTTTCGTCTAGATTGACCCAGGCCGGCACTGCGGTCGATCCCGGCGCCGGCGACGCGCCGCACTGCGGGATCGTCGTCGAGTAGTTGTACTGCGGGAGCGCGTCCCAGCCCAGATACGGATCGCCGCTCGACGACGGGGCGGGTGTGGCGGCGGGATAGCCCGGCGGATTGCCGGCGCCCGGGAAGATCTCCACCTTGCCGCGGAACGTCTCCCAGACGGTCGGGCCTGAGCAGTTCGCAGAGCTGAGATCGCCGAACGCGCAGCGGCGGTTCGCCACGCCGCGGCTGCCGACGACGCCGCGTTGCGGGACGGCGGCCCAGTTGAGCGCGATGAACTCTTCCCACGCGAAGGCGGCGGCCTGCTGCAGCGAGACCGTGCGAGGATCCGGTGGCGTTCGCTGGCTCGTATACGGAAGGTCCACCGGCACGCTCGTCGTGACCGTGATCGGCGGTATCACGCCGGCCGCGTCGGCGGTGACGTGCTGCGGCGGCGCAGCGCCGTTCACGACCAGGGCGCCGATGACGACCACAGCGCCCGCCACGCCGGCAACGAATGCACGCGCGGATGTTCTCATAGCTTCACCCCCTTGCTGACAACGGTGACCACGCGGCGTCGATACGTGCCTCGCGACTCGCGCGAGCCAAGCGAGTAGTCGTTTCGATTGTAGCCGGGGGCTAGTCAATCCCGCAAGGGGGCGAATCAGCGGCGCGGCGTGGGGAGCGCGGCGACGCGCTGCTCGAGCTTCGCGAGCCGGCGCTCGAGCAGGATCAGCCGTTCGTTGAGGTTTGAGCCTTCGCCGAGCGCGAGCTCGTACGGGTCGAGGCCGAGCCGATGCGCGAGGCGCAAACCGACGAGGAGACTCGGGCTCTTCACGTTGCCGGTCTCCATCTGACGGATCGCGCCTTCGGAGACGCCGATCTCGACGGCCAGCGTCGCGATGCTGAAGCCCTGCTCCTCACGCAGCCGTCGCAGCCGATCGCCGAACGTCTCGCTCACACCCGTAGCATCCTGCAACGGGCGTTCGGCAGCATGCTACGACCGTCCCGCGGAGCGCGATCGTGGCCGTTTGGGAGCGCTTAGAGGCGGAGGGGCGCGAGTTGCGACTCGACGCGCAGGACGGTGCGGTCGAACGCGTCCGCGCCGTTGCGTGCCAACGCGTCGTAGAGCGCGAGCGCGCTGGTCCGGGTCAGGATCATCGCGCGGTACCACGCGAAGGTCGGGGCGAGGTTGATGAGCGCCGGCCGGCGCGACCACGACAGCTGCAGACGTGCCGACACGACGTGCATCGCATGGACGGAGACGACGTAGTCGTGGTCGCTCAAGTAGTTGACGAAGGCCTCGAGCGGGGCGGGTTCGGCGGCCAGCACGTAGCCGGCGCCCTCGCGCTTGACGAGCCCGAACGCGACCGGATCGACGCCGGCGACGATCGCGGCGGCGCGGCACCACGCGACGACCTTGGTTTCGTCGCCGAGCGAGGGCGCGGCGTGCGCCGAGAGCAGCGTGGTGACGAAGCGCGGATCGCGGCCGCGCACGATCGCCTCGGCGCCCGAGAGGACGTGATGTCCGCCGGTTCCGGCGATCGCGAGCTCGTCGGCAAGCGTGCCGTCATCGTTCCAACCGAACACGACGGTCTTCATGACGTCGTGATAGAGCGCGGCGGCGATCGCGGTGTCGCGCGAGACCGTCGGCCGGCCGCCGAAATAATGCGCGTCGTACGAGCCGGCAATACCGATTGCGACGGAGGCGTTGAAAGACTCGTGCAACGCCAGGCCGCCGGGATAGGCGTGGTGCGAGCCTTCGCCCGAACCCGGTGCGGCCCAGAACGGTTGGATCGAACCCATCGATTCGGGCTCGGTCCCCGGGGGGAAGATCCCGCGCACCGGCGCGTCCGCGGCGACGAAGCCTTCGCGCGCGAGGGCGTCGCGGACCGCGGTGCGCAGCCCCGGGGCCGGGTGCCGGTCCGCGTACAGCGCGCGCGGTACGCGGATCAGGTCGAGGACGTCAGCGCGCAGCTCCCGGTCGGCGATCGAGCCGGCGAGCGCCTC
>CALEOJ010000398.1 GCA_937910425.1 uncultured candidate division WPS-2 bacterium | reverse complement strand
GAACCTGCACGGTACGGTCGTGCACCTCGCCGGGCTGCTCGCGCACTACGGCCGGCTTCCGCCGGGGGAGCGATATGTCCGGGCGATCGCCGCGTATAACGCCGGCGCCGGCGCCGTCGACCGGTTCGGCGGCGTCCCGCCGTACGCCGAGACGCGGCTAGAGGTGCGCCGGGTGATCGGCCTCTGGCGGCGCCTCTGCGGAGGGTGAGGCCGCGGCCCCGTTCGACGGGCTCTCCGGTTCGGCCAGTCCCGGCGCCGGCCGGGGCTCGGCCAGTTTCTCGGCGACCGCGCTCGGCCGCTCGGGATCGGGCGCCGGCGGTTCCATCGCCGGCATCGCTGCGGTCGGGGCCTCGTCGTACGTCTGCGTATCGTACGCCGCGGCATCGTACGGGACCGGGTCGTAGGCGGCCGCCGGATCGGGCGGCTTCGCCTCGGCGACATCCTGGATGTCGGCAGCGCGCTCCAACTCGCGGATGAAGGACTGCGAGGTGTTCTGGATCTCGCGCATGACGTTCCCGGCCTTGCGGGCGACCCGCGGGAGCTGTTCGGGACCGAAGAACAGGAGGGCGGCGGCGCCGAGAATCGCCATATCAGGAATTGAAAGCATCCGGAGGGTTTCTTCCCGGTCCCGTGCAACGCGTCATCCCCGCGCTTGAGCTGGCTTCGACCACCATGCTCGCCCTGTCATCCTTGTCATCCTGAGCCCGTCGAAGGGTTGTCGAAGGGCGCGCGGAGATCAACCGAAGGCCGGCCCCCTGCCCTGAAGATCATCTATACCCGCGGCAACCGGACCGAGACCCTGGCGTCGATTGCGACGCTACGGAAGATACTCAACCGATTCGTCGCGCACCGCGTCTTCTACGAGGTGAGCTCGCGCAACAAGCGCGGGCATGAGTTCTTCTCTGCCAAGAACACCTTCGTCGTGGGCTCGATCGAGATCGTCAACCGCGACTATCTGACGATCACGATCTTCGACGCAAACAACGCGTCGCACTCGATCGAGATCCTCAATCCGGCCGCGATGCGCATCTACGACGACACGCTCGGCAAGGGCTTCGCCGTCTCGTTCCTGAGCGAAGGAGCGAGCGGCGTCGAGTCGCGCTGCTATCTGCGCGACGAAGGCGAGGACGGCGACGCGATCAAGGAACGCGGCGAGCTCGAAAAGATCACGCTCCCGCAGCTCTTCGAGTACATCGAAGACATCACGTGGACCGACGTGATCACGACGAAGGGCACCTAGACCACAGCAGCACCGCTAAAACGGGTCGACGGCGGCCGTGACGCTTTGCGGGTCTGAGCCGAACAGGCTCAGCAGATCACGGTCTTTGACCGCTTCCGCCGTGAAGCCGTACACGAGGTGCTTGGGGCGATACACTCCGACGGCGCGCCGCGCGCCTTCGATGAAGACATGGTACGCATCGCCGTCGAGATACAGCGTACGCGTTCCGTCCCGCGAGCAGAACGCCAGCGTGTCGTAGCGCACGAAGGGCGGGTGCTCCCCGGCGAGCAGCGGACCCGCCGCTACTTCGGCGACCTCGGGGAGTTTTTTCCCCGCCTCCGCCGCAGCTTTGATGATGTGCTCGCGCGGAACGAGCGGATCGATCACCGGACCGATCTGCGGATCCGCCAGCAGTCCCAACAGCAGATGCGGCGGCGCGACGAACTCCGCGCCGTGCTCGATCGCGGTCGTCACCCCGGTGCGCAGCACCTCGAGAAGCTCGGGGGCGAGACGGAGTTGCTCGCTGTCGTTCACGACCGTTTCATGCGCCCTTCGAGGCGCGTCGCCTTCCGCAGCATCCGCACCGCCTCCGCCTTGCGGCCGCTGCGATGCAGCGCGACGCCCAGATTATGGTACGCCGGCGCGTAGGCGTCGTCGATGATCAGCGCATACTGGTAGTGCGCGATCGCTTCGTCGACCGCGCCGTCCTCCAGCAGCAGGTTGCCGATCGTGGTGATCGCCGCCACGCTGCGCGGATCGGCCTCGAGCGCGGCGATGAGCTCCTCGATCGCGCGCACCATGTCGTGCCGCCGGATCGCGATGATCGCACGCTTGTTGAGGATCGCCGCGACGTCGCGGGCGGGCGGCGACTCCGCGAGCGCCTCGGCGAACGCCGCCTCGGCCCGATCGAGCCGGCCGCGGTCCAGCTCGTACGCGCCGCGCGCGAACGGGTAAGACGGGGGCCGTCCCGGGACCAGACGACGCAGTCGGTCGAAGAACGCCACGTGGGGGTCTTGCACGTCGACGTCGTCTCGCTCTTCCCGGAGATGTTCGCGCCGGTGATCGGCCTGTCGATCGTCGGTCGGGCCGTCGAGCGCGGGCTGGTCGAGGCGCGCATGCATCACCTGCTGGACGCGCTCGAACCCGGCCGGCGCGCTGACGAGCGGCCGTACGGCGGCGGCCCCGGGATGGTGCTGCGGATCGAGCCGCTGGCCCGCGTCCTCGACGGCATCCTCGCCGAGGCACCGCCAGGCGAACGGCGGCGTATCGTCCTGACCTCGGCCACCGGCCAGGTCTTCCGCCAAGCCGACGCCGAGGCATGGGCGGCGCTCGACCGGCTGGTCCTCATCTGCGGCCACTATGAAGGCGTCGACGAGCGCCTGCAGGCGCTCTATCCGGTCGAGGAGGTCTCGCTCGGCGAGTTCGTTCTGACCGGCGGCGAGATCGCGGCGATGGCGTTCCTCGACGCCACGGTCCGGCTCGTCCCCGGCGCGATCGACGCCGAGTCGGCCGCCGCCGAATCGTGGGCCGACGGCAGCCTGGACCACCCCGCGTACACCCGACCGCCGACGTTCCGGGGCATCGACGTCCCGTCAGTCCTGCTCAGCGGCGACCACGCCAAGATCGCCGAATGGCGCCGCGAGCAGTCCCGCAAGCGAGCGACCGAACGCAACCGCGCCACCGCCGAACGGGACGCCGAGCGGGGCCCTTGAGACCCAGCACGAGCGCGCGGCGCAGTGAGCCGCGTTGACGGGCACATACGGCCCATATATACTGTTCGTATGCCTCGTATCTCGATGCTGATCTCGGATGAAGACCTCGCGATCATCGACGCCGCCGCGTCGCCCAACCGGACCGCCTTCATGGTAGCCGCGGCCAAAGACGTCGCCGCACGGGTGCGCCGAGTGCGCGAAGACTCCGAGATCGAGGCGATCATGCGCGAGAACGCGGCCGACGACGCCGCGATCGCAGCCGAGTTCGAATCGACGCTGAGCGACGGTTTGTGACGATATCCCGCGGCGACGTCGTTCGGGTAGAGCTCGATCCCACGCGCGGCGGCGAGCTCCGCAAGACCCGGCCCTGCGTCGTCGTCCAGCGGGACGCGGCGAATCGCGGAGGCCGCACGACGATCATCTGCCCCTTGACCGATGCGGCGAACAAGCGGGCGAGCATCCTCCTCGTCGCGGTAGCGTCCGGCGTCGCCGGCACGACCAAGGACAGCATGATCGTCTGCAGCCAGGTCCGGACGGTCGACCAGACACGGATCGTCGGACGCGTCGGCCGTCTCCCGCGCCAGGTCATGGACCAGGTGAGCGCCGGCTTGCGCGCGATCTTGGACCTCTGACCCGCTACCCGGATATCCGAGAAGAAGCGACTATCGCGCTAGTCCTCGCCATCATCGCGGGCGGGGGGTGCGCTGTGGATGTCTGCTCGCCGGAATCGCGCCAAGAATTCAAACTGACCCACTCCCCGTAACCGGTCCGCCTTGTCGGGGTAGGGGGTCCGTGGTACACTACCGGGGTTGCCCGCCGCGCCCTATGCGGCATTTTCGCTGTTCGTCAGAGAGCTGTCATGAACGTACTCGACCTGATCCAGAAGGAACAGGAAAAGCCGTCCGTCCCGGAATTCCGCCCGGGCGACACCGTCAAGGTCTACTCGAAGGTCGTCGAGGGCGGCAAAGAGCGCATCCAGATGTTCGAGGGCGTGGTGACGGTCCGCAAGGGCGGCGGCCTCGGCGAGGCGATCACCGTCCGTCGCGTCGCGCACGGTGTCGGCGTGGAACGGACGTTCCTGCTGCACAGCCCGCGCGTCGATCGCATCGAAGTCTCGAAGCGCGGTATCGTGCGACGCTCGCGCCTGTACTACCTCAGCGAGAAGGTCGGTAAAGCGGCCCGCATCAAGGAACGCAAGCAGGAGCGCAAGACCGCCAAGTAAGGCGGTCTTTCCCGTGACCCCGCTCGAACTGCTCGCGCTCATCGCGGTCTTCGCGATCGTGCGCGTAGCGATCAGCATCCGACCCGCAGTGCCGGTCGCCGCCGGCGACGGCGAGCCCCGCAGCGTCCCGTCGGCGCGCACCGTCCTGCGCGAGTACCTCGACGCGTTCATCGTGGCCGGACTCGTCGCGCTGTTCCTGATCACGTTCGTCGTGCGCACGTTCTTCATCCCCAGCGGGTCGATGGAACCGACGCTGCAAGTCCACGACGTGCTCCTCGTGAACGAGTTCGAGTACCGCTTCAGCAAACCGCACGAGAGCGACATCGTCGTCTTCCCGCCGCCGATTCCGAGCTCCAACGACTTCATCAAGCGCACGATCGGACTCCCCGGCGACCAGATCCGCGTGCACGGGGGCGTCGTATACCGCAACGGCGTCGCGATGAGCGAACCGTACATCGAAGACCGGCCGACCTACGAGCTCGAGATCAGGAACTACGGTGTCTACATCGACGGTAGCCCGCTCGACCCCGCGTTCGCGAACGTCCCGCCCCGCCAAAAGTGGAGCGCCCCGGATCGCATCCCGGACGGCTGCTACCTGATGTTCGGCGACAACCGCAACAACTCGCAGGACTCGCACGTCTGGGGTTTCGCGCAAACGTCCGGCACGTTCCAGGCCGGTCAGCGCAAAGGCGAAAAGGCCTCGTTCACCGGCCACGCCTTCCTCCTGTTCTGGCCGCTGAACCGCATCAGGATTCTGCGCTAAGCGTGACTCCGCTCGAACTGCTCGCGCTCGTCGCGGTCTTCGCGATCGTGCGCGTGGCTATGAGCATTCGGCCCGCTGCGCAGGTCGCACCCGGCGTCGAGGAGCCGCGCACCACGCCGACCGCACGCACGGTCGTGCGCGAGTACCTCGACGCGTTCATCATCGCCGGACTGATCGCGCTGCTCCTGATCACGTTCGTCGTGCGCACGTTCTTCATCCCCACCGGATCGATGGAGCCGACGCTGCAGATCCACGACGTGCTGCTGGTGAACGAGTTCGAATACCGCTTCACCAAACCGCACGAGGGCGACATCGTCGTCTTCCCGCCGCCGATCACGAGCCCCAACGACTTCATCAAGCGGACGATCGGACTTCCGGGCGACCAGATTCGCGTGCACCAAGGTGTCGTGTACCGCAACGGCGTCGCGATGAAGGAGCCATACATCGAAGAACCGCCGAATTACGAGCTCGAGATCAAGAACTACGGGATCTATGTCGACGGCAGCCCGCTCGACCCGGCATTCGCGAACGTGCCGCCGCGCGAGAAGTGGAGCGCCCCGGATCGCATCCCCGACGGCTGCTACCTGATGTTCGGCGACCATCGCACCAACTCGGAGGACTCGCACGCCTGGGGCTTCGCGCAAGCGTCCGGCACGTTCCCGGCCGGTCAGCGCAAAGGCGAAAAGGCCTCGTTCACCGGCCACGCCTTCCTGTTGTTCTGGCCGCTGAACCGCATCAGGGTTCTCCGCTAGGCGACACTCGCCGGATGGGCGGGATTGCGGCTTCGTCCCGTGAAACGAGTGGTCCGTGGCACGGACGCGGGCCGTCGTTTCGCTGTCGGCGCAGCTCTTCGTTCTGGTATTGATCGCGGCAGCGTTCTTCATGCGGACGTCGCCGGTGGACGGATTGTCGATGGAGCCGCGCGTGCACGCTGGTGAGATCGTCCTGATCAATACGCTCTCGTATCGCTTCGGCCCGGTCCGGCGCGGCGACGTCGTCGCGTTTCGGCACGACGCGCCCACCGCCGAGACGTACATCAAGCGCATCGTCGGACTCCCGGGCGAGCGCGTCGAGCTCCGCGAGGGCGTCGTCTTCGTCGACGGCCGCGTGCTGGCCGAGCCGTACGTGCAGTTCCGTGACAAGCGCAGCACGCCCGTCCTCGCCGTTCCGCCGCACGCATACTACGTGCTCGGCGACAACCGCGCCGACAGCGACGACTCGCGCAACTGGGGCGTCCTGCACGACACCGACGTCGTCGGCAAAGCCCTCGTCGGCATCTGGCCCCCGCGGAAACTCTGAGATGCCTGAAGAACCGTCGCTGCGAACCACCGTACAACACTACCCCGGCCACATGGCGACGGCGACTCGCAAGCTGGGGGAGCGGCTGAAGATCGTCGACGTCGTGATCGAGGTGCTCGATGCGCGGCTTCCACGGTCGTCGGCGAATCCGGCGCTCGACCGGATCGCCGCGCACAAGCCGCGCCTGGTGGTGCTGGGTCGCGAGGACCTCGCCGACCCGCATGTGACGCGTGAATGGGTGGAGTGGAACCTGCGCAACGGACGGACCGCGATCCCGGTGAACGGCAAGGACCAGGGTTCGGTCAAGCGCATCGCGGCGGCGCTCGGCGCGCTGGCGGCCGGACGCGGGGCGACGCGGGCGATGGTGGTCGGCATCCCGAACACCGGCAAATCCTCGATCATCAACGGATTGCTCCGCCGGACCGCGGCGAAGACCGCGGACAAGGCCGGGGTGACGCGCTCGCTGCAATGGTTCCGCATTCAGCCGAAACTCGAAGTGATGGACACACCCGGGATCCTGGTTCCGAAGATCGCGACGCCGGAGGCGCAGTGGCAGCTCGCTCTGACCGGTGCGCTGCCACGCGAGCGCTTCGACGCCGAAGAGGTCGTGGAACGGTTCGTCGCGTGGGCACGCGAGCGGCCCGCGCTTTCGGACGTCCCCGAGCTCGAAACGTTCGCCCGGTCGCGCGGCTTCGCGCGGCGCGGCGGTGAGGTCGATCTGCACAATGCGGCCGGCGCGTATCTGAAAGACTTCAACGACGCGAAGTTCGGGCGCATCACGTTCGAGCGCCCGGAGACCGGCTGATGGCATCGGCGGAAGCAGCGCGCCGCAAGAAACGGA
>CALEOJ010000397.1 GCA_937910425.1 uncultured candidate division WPS-2 bacterium | reverse complement strand
GCTCGCCGCCGCGCCGGCGCCGGCCGCGACCACGCTCAGCGTCGTCTGCGCGCGCACGCCGCTCTACGTCTTCAACAGCGGCACCGATCGGCCGGTCCGCGCCCGCACGCCGGACGCGACGCAGGGCCAGCGGTTCGGGCTGGTGAGCGGGCCGCGCACGACGCTGGAGGGCTTCCAGTTCTACGAGACCGACATCATCGTCGTCGAACCCGGATACGGTCCGAACGCGCACTACTGGATCAGCCGCGACTGCGCGATCCCGTCGAGCTAGGCGCTACTTCGAGACGATCTCGACGTTGATGTCGAGCGCTACCTCGTAGGCGGCGATCAGCGATCCGCCCGGCGCGGTCTTGCCCCAGTTCAGCCCCCAGTCGCGGCGGTCGAGCGTTCCCGTCGCGCTGTAGCCGACGTGCGTGCGGTTGCGCGCGTCCGTCATCTTGCCGAGTTCCTTCGCCGCGAGCGTCACGGGTTTGGTCACGCCGTGCATCGTCAGATCTCCGACGATGCTGAAGGCTTGCGGCGTGCCGGTGATCGTCTTGGAGACGAACGTCATCGTCGGATACTTGTCCACCTCGAACCAGTCCGGCGAACGCAGGTCCTTGTCACGGTCGGCGCTCTGCGTGTCGATGTCCTTGGCGCTGAACGTCACGCTGATCGCCGTCGGGATGCCGGTCGATCCGATCGCGACGCTGCCGGTCGAAACCGGTACTTTTCCGCTGACCCGCGAGATCGCGAGATGCGTGACCGTGAACGTCGCCTGCGTGTGATTCGGGTCGATCCCATAGTCGGCGGCGAGCGCCGGCACGGCGAGCCCCGCGACGAGCGCGGCGGCGATAAGCGGACGGAACACGAAGCCTCCTAGCTAAGAGGGCGTACGGTGCCAGCGTACGCCACGCTCGTGAGAGAACTCTGACCCCGAAAGGGCGAGGACCGCGAAACGTGTCGCGGAAGGCGCCCAGCATGATTTGCAAGGCTCGATTCTGCGCCGTCGTTGCGCTCGCCGCATCACTCGGCATCGCTCCGGCCCCGGCCGGACAACCGAGCGGTCGACCGGCGCTGCCTGAGGCCGACGGCCGGTATGCCGCCCTCGCGCAGACGTATTTCGACGAAACGTTCCAGGCGAACCCGGTCTCCGCGACCGCGGTCGGGATCCACCGCTACGACGCGCAACTCGGCTCCTACGCGGAAGCCGACTACGCGGCGCAGCTGGCGCGCGACCACCGCTATCTCGATCGGCTCGCCGCGATCGATCCGGCAGCGATGTCGCCGCGCGGGGCACTCGACCGCCGCATGCTCGAGAACGCGCTGCGGGACGACCTGCTGCTCAACGAGACGATGCAGCAGTGGAAGCATCAGCCCGACGGCTACGTCCAGACCGCCAGCGGCGCGGTCTTCCTGCTGATTTCACGCAAGTTCGCTGCGCCCGACGTGCGGCTGCGCGACGCGATCGCGCGCGAGGAGCAGATCCCGCTGCTCTTCGCGCAGGCTCGCGAGAACCTGACCGCCGTCGACGCGGACACCGCCGCGATCGCGATCGACGACGCGACCGGGAGCGTGCAGCTGTTCGCGAAGACGGTGCCGCAGGCGTTCGCCGGCGTCGGTGACGCTGCGACGCGCGCCCGTTTTCGCAGGTCGACCGCGACCGCGATCGCCGCGACCAAAGACTTCACCGGCTACCTCACGCGGCGCTGGAAAGCCCATCCGTCGGGGACGTTCGCGATCGGCGCCGCGAACTACAGCGCGCGGCTGAAGTACGAAGAGGGGATCGAGATGTCCCTCGACCGCTATCTCGCGATCGGCGAGCGCGCGCTGGCGCAGACGCACGCCGAGATGGTCGCGACCGCGAAGCGGATCGACCCGCACGCGACGACCGAGCAGGTGCTGGCGCGGCTGTACACGATCCATCCGACCTCGGCGCACCTGCTGGCCGCGGCGCAGGGCGATCTGGTGAAGCTGCGCGCGTTCGTCGTCGCGCACCACATCATCGACCTTCCGCCGGACGCCGACATCTCGGTGACCGTGACGCCGGAGTTCTTGCGCGCGACGACCGAGGCGTCGATGGACGCACCGGGCCCGCTCGAGCGGGTCGCGACGCACGCGTACTACAACGTTACGCCGGTCGATCCGCGCGACCCGCCGAAGGTCCAGGAGCAGTATCTGGAGGCCTTCAACGACTTCGAACGGCCGATCATCTCGGCGCACGAAGTCTATCCGGGACATTTCGTCAACTTCACGATCGACAAGCATCTGCCGCTGACGCTTTCCGAGAGGCTGCTGACCGCGACGTCGTTCGTCGAAGGCTGGGCGCACTACGACGAGCAGATGATGGTGGATCAGGGCTGGGGCAACGGCGACCCGCGCGTCAGGCTGATGCAGCTGCGCGAGGCGATCTGGCGCAACGCGCGCTACGTCGCCGGCGTGAAGATGCACACCCAGGGGATGACGGTCGCGCAGGCGCAGCGGCTCTTCCAAACCCAGGCGTTCCTCGACCCGGCCAGCGCGCGCGCCGAGGCGCGGCGCGGCACGCAGGACGCGACCTACGGCTACTACACCTTCGGCAAGCTCGCCATCCTCAAGCTGCGCGCCGACTACAAGAAAAAGATGGGTAGCGCGTACACCCTGGCGCGCTTCCACCACGACCTCTTGCAGTACGGCGATCCGGCGATCCCGCTGCTCCGTCCGCTCCTCCTCGGAGCGGACGACGACGGAAAGATCCTCTAGCCTTCGACAGGCTCAGGCTGACAACGCTACTGGATGAACACCGTGAGCACGACTTGCGTCGCGCCGACGGACGAGGTGAAGATGATCGAGCACGACAACCCGGAGGTTCCCGGCGTTCCGTATGGCGTGACCGTCACGTCCTGGGGTAGCGTGGCCGGCTGGCCGGGCGGCACATTGGTCAGCGTGAAGAACGCGATCTTGGGTCGGCCGGTGTTGCCGATGCAGTCATCCTCGTTGAAGGCGACCGTACCGACGTTGCCGGTGAAGTTCAGCGTCGTGTGCTGAGCGCCCGCGTTCGGTGAGGCGAACGTCAGCGTCGACGGCGTGATCGTCAGCGCGTTCGCACCGCTCGGGTTCGCGCTCACCGTGATCGAGGCGGTCGTCGAGCTTGCGCCGTCGGCGATCACGAGCGTACATGTCCCGGGCGAGACGCCGGCGATCGTGAAGGTCTGCGGCGACGGACCGCCCGAGCCGCCGACGGCGGCGATTCCGGAGCATGACGTTGCGTCGGGGATCAGGTTTCCGCTCGACGCGCTGACCGTGACCGACCCGGCGGTGCCGCCGACGAAGACGGAGACCGGAGAGATCGAACCCAGCGCCGGGCTCGAAGCGCCGCCGACGGTGATCCCGAGCGACGACGACTGGTGGTTGACCGTGACCACGACCGTACAGCTGCCGTTCCCTTGCGGGGTCACCGTGTAGGTCGCAGGCAAGGTGGCCGACGTGGTGCTGAGGCTGGCGACCGGCGCGCATCCGAGCAGATCGACCGTCGGCGCGGGAACGTTCCCGAGCGAGCTGCTGACCGTGAAGGTCTGCGCCGCCGCACCCGGCCCGCTGAACGCGAGCGACGAGGGCGAGATCGTGACCGTGGGGGAGTTGGGCGGCACGGTGCCGCCGCCGCCCGAGCTGCTGCCCCCGCCGCCGCAGGCGGCGAGCGAAAGGGAGAGCACGAGTGCTGCCAAGGCTGAGAGAGGCCGATGAGACATCGAGCGGGTTCCTCCTGATCCACGTTCGGACATATGAACGGCTACCCATCGAAGCGGGGTAGCCCCTGGAACGAACGTCGCGACGCAGGTAGGACCAAGGTCCCACGGCGCGGACGCCGCTAGTAGTCGAGCAAGCCGGCCGCGATCGGTTCGGTCGTGCCGTCTGCGTAGGTGAGGACGCCGTTGCCCGCGACGTCGATGGTCGCCGTGGCGATCGGGGTGTCGGCCGTGACGATGCCGTTCGGGTTCTCGACGATCGTCACGGAAAGGCCGGTCGCCGTGAGCGTCGCCGTCTCGGTGTACGTGTAGAGCACGTCCTTAAAGGTCAGCGTGCCGGCGCCCGACGAGCCGGTCGTCGTGTACCCGTAGGTTCCGGTTGCGGAGTTGAACGCGGTCGTCCCGCTCACGCCCCACGTCGTCGTTCCGCTGGCCTGGGCGACCCCGAGCGATGTCGCGGCGAAAAACGAGATCGATACGGTCGCGTTGGCGTTTCCACCCGACGTGCCGGCAGTCGCCGTGGTCCCGATCGCTTCGCCCGTTACCGTGCCCGCGGAGATGGTGCCCACGCTGGTGCCCCAGTGCGCGGCGGAGCAGGTCACCGTCGCCGACGGTGGCGTGCCGACGCACGTCGCGCCGAGCCCGCTGGTCGTCGTCCCGGTCGCGGTGGACGCCGCCGTGCCCGTCATCGTGAGCGTCTCATTCCCTAGGGCCGTCCCGACGGTGAGGATCAGCTGCTCGACGACGCGCACCGCGCCGCTGTGGTCGTAGCTCGTGATCGTTCCGGTACCGGCGGTGTTCCCGGGCGTCGCCGGCGTCGCGAGGCTGATCCTCTCTTCGACTTCGAGCGTCACGCACGCGGCCTCGTAGTAGTAGTCGGTCGTCGTCGTCTGCGAACCGTCGGCGTTCGTCACCGCGCTCGACTTCACGCCGTTGCTGCAGGCGCCGGTCGAGGTACCGGTCGCGAGCGTGCTCCGGCCGCGATGGATCATCCCGAACACCCGGCGTGCGATCGACGCGGGCGTCGGGCCGCCAGGAAGCGCGATGCCGTTCGTCGTGTCGGCGATCAGAATCGCCGACTGCACGCCGCTGCGGGCCGTGTCGCGCCCACCGGACGTCATTAGCGCCGGCGTGTGGGTGATGGTCGCGTTCGAACTGGTCGAACAGCCTCCGAGGCCGAGCGAAGCGAGCAAAAGCACGGCGGCGGCGACGGAGGCGGCGTGCGGGGTCGTGGAGAGCATCGTTGCGGCGTACGGGCGTTCGCCCCGCTTCCCCTGCGCTGAACTAGGTCAAAAACGGATTCTCGCGGCGCTCTTCCCCGATCGTCGTGGCCGGTCCGTGGCCCGGGACGACCAGGCTGCTGTCATCGTACACCAGCAGCTTGCAGCGGATCGAGGTGACGATATCTGCCAGCGAGGTGCCGCCCAGATCCCATCGTCCGACGGCGCCTCGAAACAGCGTATCGCCGGTGAACAGGATCGTCGAGCTGCCCGTGTCGAGCGCAAACGAGGTCGAGCCGGGCGTGTGTCCCGGCGTGTGCAGGCAGCGCAGTGCGATCGATCCCGCGGTCAGCAGCTCACCGTCGGTCAGGTCACCGTCCAGCGGCACGATCTCCGGCGCGGTGAGCATGCCGAGCCACACCGCTTGCTGCGCCAGCGTCGCATACAGCGGGAGATCGGCGTGATGCAGCAAGCCCTCGCCGCCGACGCGCTCGCGCAGCGGTCCCAGCGCGCCGATGTGGTCGATGTGCGCGTGCGTGTGCACCAGGTAGCGAGCGCGCAGTCCGTGCGCGGCGAGACGCCCTGCGATCTCCGGCACCTCGTCGCCGCCGTCGATGACGATCGCTTCGCCGCTCGCCGGATCGCCGGCGATCGTGCAGTTGCAGCCCAGCGCGCCGACCGGGAAGGTCTCGAGGATCATGCGTCGTCATCCCGAGGTTGTCGAAGGGGATCCTGGTCTGGTCGAAGCGCGAAGTCGCGGTATTCGCGGTTGAAATAGCCGAGCGGCGGCGCGTCGCGCGAACCGGCATCGAGAACGTGGCCCAGGAAGATCGTATGCGTCGACGCGGTCAGCTCCTCGGTCACGCGGCAGTCGACGTGCGCGAGCGTCCCCTCCAGAATCGGCGACCCGCTGGGGCCGATCCGGTACGGAACGCCTTCGAAGCGCGAGCGTGGCTCGCCGCCGGCGAAGCGCTCCGCGAGCCGGCGCTGATCGAGCGCGAGAACGTTCACGCAGAAGCGCTGCGAGGCGGCGATCAGCGGATGCGCGGTCGCGATGCGGTTGACGCAGATCAGCACGGTCGGCGGCGAGGCCGAGACGCCGGCGAATGCGTTGACGGTGAAGCCGTGGATCCGTCCGTCGAGCGAGGTCGTCACGATCGCGACGCCGGTCGCGAAACGCCGCATCGCAGCGCGGAACTCCTCAGTCGACGCGGGCACCGATGCCGATCCCGTCACCGATCGGGACGATCGTGGCGTCGAGCTCGGGGTGGTTGAGAAACGCCTTGTTGAACGCGCGGATCGCCACCGTCTGCTCGTCGTCGGACGGCTTCGGAACGGCCGCCGCCCGGCCCGACCACAGCAGGTTGTCGATGACGACGATCCCCGAGCGCTTGAGCATCGGGACGACCACGGCGAGATAGTCCTCGTACTCGGACTTGATCGCATCGATGAAGACGATGTCGAGATTACGCTGCGGGAACGATCCGAGGACCTCGAGCGCCGGCTGGTTGATGATCTCGATCCGCTCCTCGACGCCGGCCCGGCGGAAGTACGATGCGGCGATCTCGGTGCACTCCATGTCGGGGTCGATCGTCCAGATGCGGCCCGCCGGAGGGAGCGCGAGCGCCATCCAGAGGGTCGAATAACCGTACGCGGTCCCCAGTTCCAGGACGCGGTTCGCCTGCATGCTGTGGACCAGCACCGAAAGGAAGCGCCCCGCGGCTCGGTCGACGATCGGTATCCCGTCGCGCAGGCCGTGCTGCTCGAGTTCGAGGAGCAGCGGCGACGGCTCCCGGTGGAGCCGCTTGAGGTAGGCCGGGTCGCGCACGATGTCACATGTTTGCCGCCCGCCGGAAGCGGGAACCTGCCGGCCCTTCGACAGCCCCTCGACAAGCTCAGGCTGATAGATGACATCGGCCAGGCTCAGCGCGGAACGGGGGCACGGCGCGCGTCGTCGAATCGTTCGGGTCCACCCCAAGACAGAGATCGTAGGAGGTTTCCGTTGGCACCGCTCGCCCAACAATCATACGCGCCGAAGAAGTTTGACCTCTCGGGACTGAAAGGCATCTCGGACAACACGCTTCAGGTTCACTTCGGCCTGTACGAGGGCTACGTCAAGAACACGAACTTGCTCAACGACCAACTGGCCGAGCAGGTCAAAGCCGGGAAGGCCGCCGGCGCCGATCCGCATTTCGCCGAACTCACGCGCCGCTTGGGCTTCGAGTGCAACGGAATGGTCTTGCACGAGTACTACTTCGAGAACATGACCAAGAACGCGGGCGCTGCGCCTTCGTCTGCGTTTGGAGAGGCCGTTGCGGCGACGCACGGCGACTTCGACACCTGGAAGAAGGACTTCAGCGCAATCGGCGGGATGCGCGGCGTCGGCTGGGCGATCGCCTACTACAACCCGCGTGCCGGACGCGTGTCGAATCACTGGATCACACTGCACGAAGTGGGCAACATTGCGGGCTTCGTTCCGCTGCTCGTAATGGACGTGTGGGAGCACGCGTTTCTGCTCGACTACAAGCCGGCGGAGCGCTCGAAGTACATCGAGTCATTCTTCGCCAACGTCGACTGGGCCGTCGTGCAGCAGCGTCTCGGCGCCGCGAAAGGTCGCTGAGCCGCGCGCGTGGACCCGTCGACAAGCCCTTCGACAGCCTCAGGATGACAACCACAGGATGACGATGCTGCGGCTCTTCCCGCTCAATAGCGTGCTCTTTCCGGGCGCGGTGCTGAACCTGCATGTCTTCGAGGAACGCTACCGCCGGATGATCGCCGAATGCCTCGATTCGAACGAGGCGTTCGGCGTCGTCCTCATCCGTGACGGGCAAGAGGCCGGCGATCCAGACGTTACGCCCCACGAGGTCGGGACGACCGCGGAGATCTCCGAGGTGACGCCGCTCCCGGCCGGCCGCTACTACATCAGCACGACCGGCGGACAGCGTTTTCGCATCGAGCGGATCGTCAGCCGCGATCCGTACCTCATGGCGGAGGTCGAGTTCCTCGACGATGCGGACGACGACGCCGACGCGCGTGCCTCCGAGCTGACGCACCGCGTGCTGCGCGAGTTCCGCGAGTACGCGCGCCTGCTGGTCGCGTTCAGCGGACACGAGACCGAGGTCGAGATTCCGCACGACCCGGTCGACGCGAGCTATGTGGTCGGCGATGCGCTGCAGGTCGCCGACGCGCTCAAGCAGCGGCTGCTCGAGCTGCGAACCGCCGAGGCGCGGCTAGCCGCCGAGCTGGGTTTCCTGCGGCGGCTGCTGCCGCAGCTGCGCTCGCTGCTCGAACGGAAGAAAGCGCAAGAGAAGCCCAAGATCCTGCGCGATGACGCTCCGGGCGGTGAGTTCAGAACGCACCAAGAGCGCTATTTCGGCAAACATTTCAGCCTGAACTAACCACTTGCTCGTTCGGCGGCGAGGACGACGTTCTGCATCAGCGCGACGTTGGTCACCGGACCGACGCCGCCGGGAACGGGCGTGATCTCGCCCGCGACGGCGGCGACCTCGTCGTACGCGACGTCGCCGACCAGCTTGCCGCCGACGAACGTCGTGCCGACGTCGATCACGGTCGCGCCGGGAGCGACGTGCTCGGCGCGGATCAGGCCGGGCACGCCGGCCGCCGTGACCAGCACCTCGGCGTCGCGCGTCTGATGTGCGAGATCCCGCGTTCCGCGGTGCACGATCGTCACGGTCGCGTCGCGCGCCGTCAACAGCAGCGCCACCGGGAGCCCGACGACGTTCGAGCGGCCGACGACGCACGCGCGCGCACCGCGCAGCGGCCAGCGCTTGCTGCGCCCGAGCAGCAGTAGGCACGCCATCGGAGTGGCGGGGACGAACTCCGTCCCGCTCGCGAACGCGAGGCGCCCGAGGTTGATCGGATTCGTACCATCGACGTCCTTGTGCGGCGGCATCGCTTCGGCGAGTCGCCGAATCGCCAGGTGCGAGGGCAACGGTTGTTGGAGGATGATCCCGTGAACCAGCGGATCGTCACCGAGCGTGCGCAGCAATGCGCGAAGCGTCTCCTCGCCGGCGGTCGCGGGGAGCGCCGAGACGCGCACGTCGACGCCGGTGCTCGCGCCGGCGCGCTCGATGCTGCGCACGTAGCCGAGACTCCCGGCGTCCTCGCCGATGATCGCGACGGTCAGGCACGGTGCGATGCCGCGGCCGCGCAGACGCTTCGCACGCGCGGCGACGTCCTCGCGCAGGTCGGCCGCAAGCGCGCGTCCGTCCAAGATCTCGGCGGCCATCGCGCTTGCGTTTCGGTCGCGTAGTGCGTTCAGCCTTGCTGAACCCGTCGCGTTCGGCCCTTCGACAAGCTCAGGACCGATCCGTTGCCCTCGTTCCGAGGGCCTAGGCGGTTGGAACGCGTTCGATGGACCGTCTCGCTCGGCGCGGGATTCGACGAAGATGCGCTGGAACACGCGTTCGCCGGATTCCGGCGGCTCTACAACGTCGCGCCGGAACGCGTGCTGTGCGCGCCCGACGTGCTCGGCCGGCTGGCCGCGCTGACCGCGCGCTCGGCGGACGACGCGATGAGCCGCGACCTGCGCTACGAAGGGATCGCGGTCGCCTCGGCGATCCTCGCCCCCGGCACGATCGTCTTCGAAGGCGAAGTCGACGAGGAAAGAATGGGCGACTGGTGATTCAGGACGCGAGGAAGACGTTCAACGCGGCGGCGAGCTCGTTCGGTTGTTCGATCATGGGGAGGTGGCCGCTGCGGTCGAGCAGGAGCGTCGTCGCGCGCGGGTAGACGCGGATCACGTCGCGCAGCGAGCTCACGTTGATATAGCGATCGTGGGTGCCCCAGGCGCAGAAGACGGGACCGCCGTAGCCCGCGAAGTTTGCGTGCAGCGTTTTGCGGTGGATGAATGTTGCGACGGCGGCGGAGTAGACGCCGCCGAATGCTCTGCGCATCGCGCGATCGCGGGCGATCTCGACGGCGAGCTCGATGTGCGCCGGGTCGATCGAGGCCGGATCGAAGACGGCGTTGAGCAGCGTTCCCGCGACGAATTGTCGCGACGGGCGGGTGTTGAACAGCAGGCGTCCCGGGCCGCTTGCGAGCAGCGCGAAGATCAGGTGACGCGGCGTGCGAGAGAACGCGGCCGGTGCGATCAGCGCCAGGTGGGTGACGCGACCGGGATGCGCACCCGCCCAGTCGGCGGCGACGAGCCCGCCGAGGGAGTGTCCGATCAGCGCGAAGCGCTTCACGTCGAGCGCATCGACCGCCTCGTCGAGGACGCGGCGGAAGAACGCGCGATCGTAGCGCACGTCGGGTTTCTCGCTCCCTCCAAAGCCGGGCAGGTCGAATGCGACGCAGCGCAGTCCGGGATCCAGCATCGGGACGAGCCGCCCCCATGCGCCGTCGGTCCAGTGTCCGAGACCGTGCAGCAGCAGCACGACCGGCGCATCGCTCGCGTCGCTCCCCGCCTCGTACGTCGCAAGCCTGACGCCGCCGGCACGCACGTGACCCGTTCGCCACCCGGACGGAACGGCTGCGTTCACCACGAAGAGGTCCCGGTGCGCACGGTGCTAGTCATCGCGTCGGTGTTGTTCCTGAGCGCGTGCTACAACGCCCCCGATCCCGGCACGGTCGCCGGCGGCGGTGGGCCCGGCGCGCTCGCCGGAGCCCCCGCGCAATCGTTCGAGATCCGGCGCACGGACGGCCGCAGCGACTCGCTGGCGCGCCATCGTGGCCGGGTCGTGCTGCTGAACCTGTGGGCGACGTGGTGTCCGCCCTGCCAGCAAGAGATGCCCGCGCTGGAGCGCTTCGCGCGCGAGAACGCCGGAAAGGTGGTCGTGCTCGGCGTCGACCAGGGCGAGTCGGCATCCGCTGCGGCGCAGTTCGGGCGCGAGCACGGCGTCACGTTTCCGATCCTGGTCGACGAACAACAGCAATACGGCCGGGCCTACCAGGGGATCGGGCTGCCGACCAGCGTCATCATCGCGCGCGACGGGCACGTCGTGCGCGGAATCGACGGCGCGATGACGATCGAGCAGATGCGTGAAGCCGTCGCTCCGGCGCTGCGAGCACGGTGACGGCGCGCGCCGCAACGCTCGCCGTCGCGCTGCTCGCGATCGCGCTCGTCCTTGCGCAGGATCTCTATCCGGTCAGCGCGCTGTACCACACCTGGCAGTACGCCGCGGCGCTCGCACTGGCGCTCGCCGTCATGATCGCGTATGCGAACGGCGTGCGGCGCGGTGACGACGGCGTGCTCGGGAGACGTCTGCTGGTCGCGGTCGCGGGTGCCGCGATCGTCGACGTCGCGGGGCTCGCGTCCGGGTTGCTCGGGCCCGACACCGCCGCCGTCATCGGGACCCCGGGGACCGTCACCCCGGTTCCGGCGCTCGGCGCGGCGGCGTTCTTCGCCGCGGCTGATCCCGCGGCGCTCGCGCGTGAATCAGGCGTCGTCACGCTGCGTCGGCGCGGCGCGCCCGAGATCGTGCTCGAAGGCGGCGGCCGGCGGCTCGCCGGCGAGTCGCTGCTCTACCTCGACCCGCGCCCAGCCGCGTTCGTCGAGGTGTTCGACGACCACGGCGCGCACCTCACGGTCACGCAGCCGACGAACGCGTCGTTCCTCTCGCCGGTGCTGCTCTTTCGTCAGCGCCAGCGCGTCGGCAGTTTCGATCTGCCGTTCGACACCTTCGCGACGCCGGCGCGGCATCGCGTCCTGCGCGCGCTCTACTTCACGCCGCAGCAGCTCCGAGAGTTCGCGCACGCCGGCGTCACCGACACGACGCATCCGGCGCTCGTCCTCACCGCGTCGGACGACGGTGGGCGACCGCTCGGGATCACGCTCGCCTCGTCGGGACAGACCGTCGCGATCGGAGGACTGCGCGTGCGCGTGACGCTCGGAACGTATCCGGCGCTCGCGATCGCGTCCGCTCCGCCGGCCTGGGCGCTCGCGCTCGGGATCGCGCTCTTTCTCGCCGGCCTCGGCTGGAGCGTGCTGCGCCCGCGCGGCGGCGCGCGCTCCGGCGTACAGCCTCAAGGGGCCTAAACGCCGCTCGCGGCACTCCCGGCGACGCTCGCGATGCAGTCGTGGACGCCGATCGCGCCGGCTGTCGCGAGCGGCGGGTTCGCGAGCGTTCCGACGACGTAGAAATTGCGCACGGCGATCGGAGGCGCCAGCGAGCGCGGGATCGCGACGGTGAGGCGGCGCGTTCCGGTAAAGTCGACGCTCCGCGCGAACGTCGCGACCGCACGATCGCCGTAACGGTCGACGAACGTCGCGCGCAGCGCCGCTCCGCGCCCGTCGCCGTCGATCGCGCACGAGAGCGCGAGCGGCTTGCCGAGCGGGATCTCGTCGACGGCGTATGCCGCGCGCTCACCGCTCGTGAAGTCGTAGTCGATGCGCAGCCGGTCGCCGTCGAACCCGAGTGCGCCCGCGCCGTTCGCCGGCGTCGTCACGAACTTCCAGCCCGGCTGATGCGCGCCGTCGAACAGGTTCAGCGAGACGGCATGGCGTCCGACCGGGATCGTCGCCGTCGCGCTGGCGCCGCCGGCGCTCGCCGTGACGATCGCGTCGTGGTCGCTCGCGACGAGTCGCCCACGCGGATCGACGGTCGCGTCCTTCGCGCTCCACCGGACGAGCCCGTCGATCGCGACGGGACGTCCGCGGGCATCGAACGCCTCGGCCGTCAGCACGACCGCCCCGTGCGGATCGGGGT
>CALEOJ010000396.1 GCA_937910425.1 uncultured candidate division WPS-2 bacterium | reverse complement strand
GTTCAGACGTGTGCTCTTCCGATCTGCGAGCCCGACCGTCACCAGCACCTGTCCGACGTGACGGGCGTAGAGCGGCCGGATCAGGACGACTTCGGTGAGCGTGGCGAACGCGCCGCCGACGACGACCGCGACCGCGACCGCGACCAGCCACTGCAGCTCGGGCGACGACCCGCCGACCAAACCGCTCGCCGACCAGCCGGCGTAGGCCGCGACCGTGAAGAACGCGCCGTGCGCGAAGTTCAGCACGCGCATCAGTCCCCAGATCAGCGATAGCCCGGCGGCGATCAGGAAATACAGGGCGCCGAGTCCGAGCCCCGTGATCAGCAGCAGCGCGATCGTGGTCACGGTTCAGTGGCTCCCCGCGGCCGCAAGGCCGAGATGCCGGCGCGCGAGCGCCGCGTCGCCCATCAGCTGATCGACGTCGCCGGTGAACGAGACGCGTCCTTGGTCGAGCACGATCACGTCGCGCACGAGGCGGTGCGCGACGCTGAGATTCTGCTCGACGAGCAGGATCGTCGCAACCTCGGCGGCGCGGCGGAGCGCCTCGACCACGTGCCGCACGACGAGCGGCGCGAGCCCTTTGGTCGGTTCGTCGACGAGCAGGATCCGGTTGTCGCCGTTCAGCAGCGCGCGGGCGAGCGCGACCATCTGCTGCTGCCCGCCCGAGAGCGTCCCGGCTTTCTGCGCGGCGCGCTGCTCGAGCTCCGGAAACAGCTCGTACACGAGATCGTACCGCAGCGGCGCCCCGGCGCGCTCGGCGAGCCGCAGGTTTTCCTCGACGGTCAACCCGGCGAACACGTCGCGATCTTCCGGGACGTACGCGACGCCGCGGCGCACGATCTCGTGCGTGGGGAGCTTCGTCGTCTCGACGCCGTCGAGCACGACGCTCCCGGTGCGCGGCACGAGTCCGAGGATCCCGCGCAGCGTCGTCGTCTTGCCGACGCCGTTGCGCCCGAGCAACCCGGTGATCCCGCCCGCGCGCACGTCGAACGAGACGCCTTGGAGGATGTGGGACTCGGCCAGGTAGACGTTGAGATCGCGTACCGCGAGAAGGATTGCGGGCGCGCCGACAGCGGGCTGCGCGGGGGCGGTCATAGCGGATCACCCAGGTACGCCGACTGGACGACCTCGTTGGCGACGATGCGCTCCGGCGTGTCGACCGCGAGCAGTTGGCCGTGGTGCATCACCGCCATGCGGTCGGCGAGCCCCATGATCAGATCCATGCGGTGCTCCACCATCAGCACCGTCTTGTGCTGATCGCGATGGATGCTGCGGATCAGCGTCATCATCTCCGGGACGTCCTCGACCGCGATCCCGGCCGTCGGTTCGTCCAGCAGCACGACGGCAGGATCGCCGCACAGCAGGATCGCGAGGTCGAGCTTGCGCTTCTCACCGTGCGAGAGCGAAGCGGCCTTCGTCGCTGCGCGCGCTTCGAGCCCGACCGACGCGAGCGCGCCGCGTGCGCGCTCGATCGCGTCCCGCTGGTCGTCGGCGAGGACCCAGAGGCGACCGGAGCCGCCCAGATACGCCTGCGCGGCGAGGCGCGCGTTCTCGAGCGTGGTCAGTTCGGCGAAGATCGTCGAGGTCTGGAACGTGCGCCCGAGCCCGAGCCGGGCCCGGACGTAGGGCGGCGCGTAGGTGATGTCGGTGCCGCGGAACGTGACACGCCCCGAGCTGGGACGCGTCACGCCGGAGAGGAGGTTGAAGAGCGTCGTCTTGCCGGCGCCGTTGGGCCCGATGATCACGAGGAACTCGCCCTCGTTCACGTCGAGGCTGACGTCGTCGACGATCGTGACGCCGCGGATGCGCAAGCCCAGCCCCGCGGTGGACATCACCGCGCCGCGCACCGTTTCGGTCATGACCTTATTTGAATGGATGCACCGGCGGCGAGACCGCTTCGAGCGGAACGGTACGCACCAGTTGCGGCGCGATGTTCGATCCCGAGCCTTGAAGCTTCGCGACGAACATCGGCTGCAGCATCGCATGATCGGCGGCGCGTATCGTCTGCTTCCCTTTGGGCGCCTCGAAGGTCCAGCCTTCGAGCGCGGAGATCATCTTCCCGACGTCCTCCCCATCGGCTTTTTCGATCGCGCGTACGACCATCTCCGCGCCGACGAAGCCGTCGGGATCGAACAGGTCTGGGACTTTGTTCTGCTTCTTGAGCGCGGCGACCAGGAAGTCGTTGGCTTTGGTCTTCGGCGCTTCGTAGAAGTAATGCGATAAGAACGAGATTTTCGTCGCCGCCGTGCCCAGCGTCTCGTACGACGAGCGCTGATCGAGGCCGCTGACGACCCGGGTTGCGGCAAAGACGCCGGAGTCGTCGAGACCCTTCCACATGGCAGGCGCCGTCGCACCGGCCCATGCCGGGAAGAGCAGATCGGGTTTCGCGTCCTTGATCTTCTGCGAGAAGGGCGCGAAGTCGTTGGCGGAGAGCGGCGCCATCACGCCGGTGACGTCGGCTCCCGCTCCGCCGAGCACGGTGCGGACCGCACCGAGGTTGGCTTGGCCGAACGCGGAGTCTTGCGCGTAAACCACGACCTTCTTGCCGCGCAGGTTGTTCCCGACGATCGTGCCGGCGGTCAGCACGTCCTGATAGGTCTGCCGGCCGGAGCGGAACGTGTTGCGGTTGTTGCCGGTGACGGCGTCGGCCGCCGCTGCCCCGGAGATGAAGAGGACGTTGTTCTCTTTCGCGACCGGAGCCAACTGGAGCGCGACGCCGGATGCGGTCGATCCGGCGATGATCTTGTAGCCCTGCCCGATGAGTTCTTTTGCGGTGGCGACCGCTTTCGCCGGATCGCCCGCGTCGTCACGCTCGGTGACGACGATCTTGTGGCCGCCGGCCATCCCGGTGCCGTGCGTCGCGTAGTCGAGTCCGATCGCGAACCCCTCGGCGTACTGCGCGCCGTACGACGCCAAAAAGCCGGTCTTCGAGTAGACCAGTCCCACGTTGACGGGGGACTTGGCGCCCGCGGCCTGCGCCGGCAGCGCTCCGACGAGCGCGACCTGTGCGAGTAGCGCCGTCGCGGTCAGCGCGGCAAGAGCTTCACGTATCCTCAAGATTCCCTCTCCTCATCGATGGCGGGTCACCCTCGAATACTTCGCGGGAGCCGCTCTTCGTCGATACACCCGAAGGAAGGTATTTTCTTGCACGGGACCCGAACGGGGCGCGGTTGGCACGAGCCGCTCGGACGCTGTCCCAGTTCCACGTCGCCGTCGACGAGTTGGCGCTGCTCAACCGCGAACTCTCGCAACTGATCGCGCTGCTCGACCGTGACCTCGTCCTGGCGCGTGCCGTGCGCTTGCTGACCGAGGACTTCGGCTTCCACTGCGCCTGGATCGGCGAGCGCGCGAACGTGGACGGCGTGGTCATCGGGCATACCTCGGGCAACCGGACCGATCGTCTTTACGGGTTGACCTTGCGCACCGGCTGCGGCCTGGGCGGCAAGGTGTTCGCGGAAGGCCGCCTCGCGTGGGTCAACGGCTACCTCGGCTCGCCCGAGATCCCCCACGATTACGACGGCGAGGCCGCTGCCGAGCGGATTCAGTGCATGATCGCCGCGCCGATCGGGGACGGCCCGAGGCCGGCCGGCGTGCTGCTCGGGGGCCTGCGTGAGGACGGCGGCTTCGGGGGGCGGGCGGCCGCCATCGTCGAGACCGTCGCCGAACGGACCGCGCAGGCGCTGGTCGCCGCGGAACGCGCGCGCCGGTCCGAGGAAGCGGCGCTCTTCGAAGAACGTCAGCGGCTCGCGCTCGACC
>CALEOJ010000395.1 GCA_937910425.1 uncultured candidate division WPS-2 bacterium | reverse complement strand
GAGCGGCTCGGCGCTGACGGTGCGCGGCTCATCGCGGCGATCGTGGCCGGTTACGACGTAGCGGTGCGCGTGGGCCTCGCGCTCGATCCGGCGGTGCACTATGCGCGCGGGTTTCACCCCACGGCGACGGCGGGCGTGTTCGGCGCGACCGCCGCCGTCGCACTGCTCCATGGCGATGCACCGGAGACGCTCGCGAGCGCGTTCGGGATCAATCTCAGCCAAGCGGCGGGCTCGCTGCAGTTCAGCGTCGACGGTGCGGCGACGAAGCCGGTGCAGGTCGGCTTCGCGGCGCACAACGCCGTCCTGGCGCGCGAGCTGGCCGCGGCCGGCGTGCGCGGACCGGGAGCGGCGTTCGACGGGCGCAGCGGATTGCTGCATGCGTACTCCGACGGTGCCGATGCGGCGGAACTGCTCGAACGCTGGGACGGCGTGCACGAGATCGACCGCACCGCGTTCAAGCCGTATCCGTGCTGCCGGTACATGCACGCGGCGATCGACCAGCTGGCGGCGATCGTGCGCGAACACCAGCTGGATCCGGCTTCCGTCGAGCGCGTTCGCATCAGCCTGCCGGCGGCGGGGATGCGGCTGTGTGCGTATCCCGAAGCGCGCAAGCGACGGCCGGAAACGGTCGTCGACGCGCAGTTCAGCATGTACTATACGGCCGCTGCGACGCTGGCATGGGGCAGCGTTCGCTGGGACGACTTCGCCCGGCGCGACGCGCCCGAGATCGCCGCGCTGATCGAGCGGATCTTCGTCGATGAAGATCCGGCCGTCGAGGCGCTGGTGCCGTCGATGGCGGCGCTGGTCGAGGTCGACGCGGGCGCGGTGCACGAACGGCGGATCGCTCGCAGTCCGCGCGGCGAGCCGGAGAGCCCGCTCGAGTGGCCGGAACTGATCGAGAAGTTCGATCGCTTGGCGGGGATCGGATACGGGCCGGAGCGCCGCGCCCGCATCGTCGGGTTCGTGCGGATGCTGGACGAACTCGACGACGTGCGCGTTCTCACCGCCGAGCTCGGCGGCTAGCGCTCGTGCGATCGGCGACGACCGCGGCGCTGCATTTCGGCGCGCTCGTTCGGGATGCGGAGACGCTGGCCGAACGCGCGAGGGGGCTCGCCGGCGGGCTGGCGCATTTCGGTCTGCGCGAGGGCGACGCGGTCGCCGTGTTGCTGCGCAACGACCCGGCCTATGCCGACGTCATGCTCGGCTGCCGCATCGCCGGGATCTACTACTGTTCGCTGAACTGGCACTTCACGCCGGCCGAGCTCGAGTACATCCTGACCGACTGCGGCGCGCGCGCGGTGATCGGCCACGCCGATCTGCTGCGCGCCGCGGCGGCCGCGCTCCCGCACGGTGTTCCGGTGTTGGCGGTCGGAGCCGGGTCAGGGTTCATCGAGTACGAGGACTGGCTCAGCGCGCAGGCGCCGTACGATGGACCGTTCGTGTCGCCGCGCGGATTGATGGGCTACACGTCGGGGACAACGGGCCATCCGAAGGGCGTCCGCCGTCATCCCGTGCCGATCGAGCAGTTGCCCGCGCAGCAGGCGGCGATGCTGGCGGTCGTGCGCGACGTCTACGGTATCCGGGCCGGCTGTCGCACGCTGGTCTCGGCGCCGCTGTACCACAGCGCACCGTCGTCGATCGCGCAGCATACGCTGCTGATCGGCGAACGGCTCGTGCTCGCGCCGCGGTTCGACGCCGAAGAGACGCTCGCGCTCATCGAGCGGCATCGCGTCGACGTCGCGTACCTCACGCCCACGATGTACGTGCGCATGATCCGGTTGCCGGACGCGGTGTGGGCACGCTACGACATCTCCTCGCTGCGCTTCGTCGCCTCGACCGGTGCACCGTGCGCGCCCGAGGTGAAGCGCGCGATCATCGAACGTCTCGGACCGGTGGTGCACGAAACCTACGCGTCGACCGAAGCCGGGTTGATCACCTTAGCGACGAGCGCCGATGCACTGGCGCGGCCGGGCACGGCCGGAAGGCCGGTCGGCGGTGCCGTGCTGCGCATCCTCGACGACGACGGCCGCGAGTGCGCGCCCGGCGAGATCGGAACGATCTATGCGCGTCAGCCGGCCTATCCCGACTTCGACTATGCGAACCTTCCCGAGGCTCGGCGCGCGATCGAGCGCGACGGGTTGACGACGCTTGGCGACATGGGATACCTCGATCGCGACGGCTATTTGTTCGTCTGCGACCGCTCGTCCGACATGGTGATCTCCGGCGGGGTAAACATCTATCCCGCCGAGATCGAGCACGCGCTGTTACGCGTGCCGGGCGTGCTCGACTGCGCGGTGATCGGGCTGCCCGACGCCGAGTTCGGTGAGCGGCTGCACGCCGTCGTGCAACCCGCGTCCGGGGTCGCGCTCGATCCCGATCGGCTCTCGGCGGCGCTTCGGGAATCGCTTGCCGGCTACAAGATCCCGCGCACGTTCGCGTTCACCGAGGCGCTGCCGCGCGACGACAACGGCAAGATCGCGAAGCGGCGCCTGCGCGCGGACGCTTCGACAGGCTCAGCGTGACATCGCCAATGAGTGGACCGCTCGCCGGCGTGAAGGTCGTCGACCTGTCGCGGCTGGCTCCGGGTCCGTATTGCTCGCTGCTGCTGGCGCAGCAGGGCGCTGACGTCATCGTCGTACGCGGCGGGCTCGGTTCGGCGCCGATCGCGGCGTTCGCGCGCGGTAAACGCTTCGTGACGCTCGACCTGCGCGATCCGCTCGGGCGCTCCGCGCTGCACCGGCTCGTCCGTGATGCGGACGTGCTGCTCGAGGGCTTTCGGCCGGGCGTCGCGGCACGGTTGGGCGCGGCGTACGACGAGCTCGCGGCGCGCAATCCGCGCCTCGTGTACTGCTCGCTGACCGGGTACGGTCAGACGGGTCCCCGCAGCGGCGATGCCGGACACGACATCAACTACCTCGCGATCAGCGGCGTCCTCGGCGCGCTGGGGCCGGCCGACGGCGATC
>CALEOJ010000394.1 GCA_937910425.1 uncultured candidate division WPS-2 bacterium | reverse complement strand
CGCGGCGGCGGCTGCCTCACGTGCGCAGGTGGCGCCCCACGCTCACCCACGACGCGATCAGCCCGACCGCGGCGCCGACCGCCAGCAGCTCGATGCACAGTGTCGACTCGTTCACCCGGAAGGTGACGAACGCCAACGTCGCGGCGAGCTTCGGCACGATCTGATGCTCGGCGAGCGCCAGCACCCCGATCGCCACGGCGGCGCCCAGCATGCCGGCGAGCATCCCTTCGGCGATGAACGGCATCCGGATGTACATGTTCGTGGCGCCCACTAATTGCATGATCGCGATCTCACGTCGCCGCGCAAAGACCGTCAGCCGGATCGTGTTCGCGATCACGATCGCCGCGGAGATCGAAAGCAGCGCGATCAGCGCGATCCCGGCGCGTCCGAGCACCGTCGCGGTCTTGAGCAGCTTCTGCACCGTATCGGCGGCGTAGTCGGTCTTCGCGACGCGCGGGTCTTTGGCGATCCACGCGGCGACGTTCTGCACGCTGTCGGGATCCGTGACCCGGACCTTGTACATGTTGGGCAGCGGGTTCGTGGTGAGCAGCGAAGTGTCCATGTCCTTGAGGACCGCCTTCATCCGCTTGAGCCCCTCGCGCTTGGGGACGTAGGTCGCGGACGCAACGCGCGAGTCGCCCGCGAGCTTCGAGGCGAGGTCCTTGGCCTTCGCGTCGTCGACGTCGTCCTTGAGGTAGACGGCGATCTCGATCTGCGAGAGGACGCCGGTCCCGAACGTCTGGATCGTGTCGCGGACGAACAGGAACGCGCCGAGCAGCACGATCGTGACCGCGACCGTGCCGATCGCGGTGAACTGCATGCCGGCGTTGCGGGTGAAGTTCGTCAGAACCTCACCCAGGAAGAACCGCAGTCTGCCCCAGTCCACGGAAATAGTAGCCTCGCTCATCGTCGTGGAGAATGCGTCCGTGCTCCAGCCGTACGACGCGCCGGCGCATCCGGTCGACGACGGCCTGGTTATGGGTCGCGACTACGACGGTCGTGCCCTTGAGGTTGATCCGCTGGAGCAGCTCCATGATCTCGGTCGTGTTCGACGGATCGAGATTTCCGGTCGGCTCGTCGCACAGCAGCAGCTTCGGGTTGCCGACCAGCGCGCGCGCGATCGCGGCGCGCTGCTGCTCGCCGCCGGAGAGCTCGCTCGGGAACATCCGGCTCTTGTGCGAGAGCCCGACCAGGTCGAGCGCGCGCGGCACCATGCGCATCACGTCGCGCGTGCGCGTGCCGGTGACCTGCAGCGCGAACGCGACGTTCTCCCACACCGTCTTGTGCGAGAGCAGCTTGAAGTCTTGGAACACCACGCCGATGTTGCGGCGCAGCTTCGGCACCTTACCGCGGCGCAGCGTGTCGACCCGCACGCCGTCGACGACGACCTCGCCGCCGCTCGGCAGCTCTTCGCGATACAGCAGCTTCAGCAACGACGATTTCCCGGTGCCTGAGTGGCCGACGAGAAATACGAAGCTGCCTTTCTCGATCTCGAGATCGACGTCGTCGAGCGCTCGTGTGCCGTTCGGGTACACGAGCGAAACGCCGTGGAGTCTGATCATGGGTAGGACGGCGCTCCGGCGTTGGGGTTGAACAGGTATTGGGCGGGCCGTGGCTCATACCTTCGACAGATCATGAACTTCGATCTCAGCGACGAGCAGAAGGCGATCCGGGACCTGTGCCGCGAGTTCGCGCGTGACGAAGTCGCGCCGCAGGCAGAGCACAACGACCGCGAAGAGCGGTTCCCGTACGAGCTGGTTCGGAAGATGGCCGAGCTCGGTTTGATGGGGTTGCCTTTCCCGGAGAAGTACGGGGGCGCCGGAGCCGATATGGTCAGCTATGCGCTCGCCGTGATGGAGATCGCCCGGGCCGATGCGTCGACCGCGATCACGCTGGCCGCTCACGTCTCGCTCGGTGCATCGCCGTTTTTTCTCTTCGGCACCGAAAAACAAAAGGCAGAGTTCCTCGTCCCCCTAGCAAGGGGCGAAAAGCTGTGGGGCTTCGGCTTGACCGAACCCGGCGCCGGCAGCGATGCGGCCGGGACCCAAACCCGGGCCGAGCTGCGGGACGGCACCTGGGTGATCAACGGGACCAAGGCGTTCATCACCAATAGCGGGACCGAGATCACCGGCGGCACGACGATCACCGCGGTCACCGGGCGCGGCCCAGGCGGCCGGGCGGAGATCTCGACGATCGCCGTCCCCCAGGACACCCCGGGGTTCACCCGCTCGAAGAAGTACCGCAAGATGGGCTGGCGAGCGTCCGACACGCGCGAGCTCGCCTTCGCCGATGCGGTGGTCCCCGAGGAGAACCTGCTCGGTGAGAGGGGCAAGGGGCTGAAGAACTTCCTCACCATCCTCGACGGCGGCCGGATCTCGGTCGCGGCGCTCTCCGTCGGCCTGGCGCTCGGTGCCTACGACGAGTCGTTCAAGTACGCCAAGGAGCGCCACCAGTTCGGTCAGCCGATCTCGAAGTTCCAGGCGATCCAGTTCAAGCTCGCCGATATGGTGACCGAGATCGAGCACGCCCGCTTGATGGTCCTCAAAGCCGCCTGGGAGAAGGACAACGGCCGGCCCTTCGAGCTGAGCGCCTCGGTGGCGAAGCTGTTCTCGGGCGAGGTCTCGCGGCGGGTCGTCAACGAGGCGGTCCAGATCCACGGGGGCTACGGGTTCATGGACGAATACCCCGTCTCGCGGATGTATCGCGATCAGAAGATCAACGAGATCGGCGAAGGGACGAACGAGATTCAGCGGCTCATCATCGCGCGCCAGATCGGGTTGTAGAGGCTCGTCGGGACGAGCCGAACCGAAACCGGAGACGAAAGGGCCACGGTCTCATCGTCGCGCGGCAGATCGGGCTCTAGCGGCTCGTCGGGTTTTAGACTTTCTTCACGACCCTGCGTCAGGGTGCTGGAGGCGGCGCTCGCCGCGTCGGAAGAGAGAGGTGCAGGAGTGCGTTTCATGAGACAGGTTGCCCTGGCGGTGGTCGTCCTCGCGGTCGTCGTGGGCGTCATGTGGATCGGCGCGCGGCGCGCCTTCGCTCATCTCGAGCAGGGGGTCAAGGCCCCCGAGTTCACGCTGCAGGCGGCGCAGGGCGGCGACGTCGCGACGGTCGATCTCAAGGCCGTGCTGGCGAAGGGTCCGGTCGTGCTGTACTTCTTTCCGAAGTCGTTCACGTCGGGCTGCACCGTCGAGGCGCACATGTTCTCGGAGCACGTCGGCGACTACAAGAAGCTCGGCGCGCAGGTGATCGGCGTCAGCGGCGACGACATCGAGACGCAGAAGAAGTTCTCGACCGAAGAGTGCCGGTCGGCGTTCCTGGTCGCGTCCGACCCCGGGCTCAAAGTCGCGAAGCAGTACGAAGCCGCGCTCATCGCCGGGTTCGCGAACCGCACGTCCTACGTGATCGCGCAAGACGGGACGATCGCCTATTCGTACACCTCCATGGATCCGTCGAAGCACGTCGACAACACCCTCGACGCCCTCAGGGCACTCGCCGCCAAGAAATAGGGTACGACCTCCGCGTGGAGGTCGGCTGGCCGAGCGAACTGTTCATCATCCGGCACGCGCAGAGCGCGGGGAACGTCGCGCGCGAGCGCGCGCTGGCCTCCGGAGCGCACTTCATCGAACTCGCGATGCGCGACTGCGACGTACCGCTCTCGGAGCTGGGGGAGCGGCAGGCGGCGGCGCTCGGAAGGTGGTGCGCCCGGCATCTCGAGCCGATCGACGCGGTCGTCTCGTCACCGTACGTGCGCGCGCAAGAGACCGCGGCGATCGCCCTGCGCGCCGCCGGCTGGACCGTCCCGCTCGAGGTCGACGAGCGGGTGCGCGAAAAGGAGTTCGGGACGCTCGACCGGATGACGCACAGCGGGATCGAGCAGCGGTATCCCGAGCAGGCCGAGCTACGCCGCGTCGTCGGCAAGTTCTATTACCGCCCGCCCGGCGGCGAGAGTTGGACCGACGTGATCCTTCGTCTGCGGAGCTTGGTCGAGACGTTGACGCGCGAGCACGCCGGGCGGCGCGTCGCGATCGTCTCGCATCAAGTGATCGTGCTGTGCTTCCGCTACCTGCTCGAGCAGCTCACCGAAGCGCAGCTGCTCGCGATCGACGCGGCCGGCGACGTGGCGAACTGCGCCGTCACGACGTACGCGCTCGACCGCGCCTCCAACCGGCTGGTGCTGCAAGGGTACAACGTCGTCGCGCCGGAGGTTCCGCTTGCAGGATAGTCGCGTACGCGTCCTGTTCCCGTTGCCGAAGCTCGACTTCGACCCCTCGGAGGTCGCGGTGAGCTGGTCGGTGTTGCGCGGCGCGGGGATCGAGGTCACGTTCGCGACCCCGGACGGGGCGCCGGCGGCCGGCGATCCGATCATGCTCGACGGGCGCGGGCTGACCGTGTTCGGCTGGCTGCTGCGCCGTCCAGGCCGAGGTGACGCGCGCGCTCGCGTCGCCCGGTGACTTCCTCGACGTGCCGCGTTCGGCGTCGGACTACGCGCGCAAGACGTCGGGGCTGGCGCGCGACAGCGCGAGCGACGCGCGGCCGGCCTGGGTCGTACGCGACGGAAACTACGTGTCGGCGCGCTGGCCCGGCGACGTGCACACCTTCGCGCGCACGTTCCTCGACGTGCTGCGAGCCGCGACCGCCGTCTCCGGCTGATCGTCGCGGTCAGCGTGCTGCGAGCGCCGCCGACAACTCGATCGTCGTCGCGCCGGCGGCCGCTGCGGCAGCGGCGAGCTCGGGGCTGGCGGTGAAGAGGATGCACTGGCCGCCCCGCGCGCCGTGGACGAGCACGGGGAGGCAGCGTGCGACGCGCTCCGCATCCCAGAACGCGAAGGGATCGTCGAGCAGCAGCGGCGGGGTCTCCAGCCCTTCGGCGAACATCCGCGCGGTCGCGAAGCGGACGACGAGCGCGATCTGATCGCGGGTTCCGGCGGAGAGCTTGTCGAGCTCTTCGATCGCGCCGGTCTCGGGGACGCGCACGCGAATCGCGAGCGTGGCCGGATCGAGCCGCACCTCGCCGTACCGGCCGCCGGTGATCGCACCGAGGACGCCGGCGCTATACTCCTCGAGCCGGCGCGCGAACGCGCGGTGCGCCTCGTCCTTGCGCGCGTCGATCGTCTTGCGCGCGAGCTTCAGCGCCCGGTCGAACGCGTCGAGCCGAGCGATCTCGCCACGCGTCGCGGCGAGCTCTTCGTCGAGTGCCGCGATGTCGGCGACGTTGTCCTCGCCGGCTCGGAACTCGCCGTCGAGCGTCGCAACCGAAAGCTGGGCGTCGCGCGCGCGGCCGTCGAGCTCCGCCCGTTCGGCTTCGAGCTTGCGCAGCGTCTGCGGATCGTCTTGCACCGCGGGTTCGGCACCGGCCGCCAGCAGCGCGTCGTATTCAGCCTGCAGCGCGTAGTCGTCGTCGCCGTGGAGGATGTTGCTCCGCTGCATCGCCAGCATCGCGAGCCGCGCGTCGAGCCCGTCGCGTTCGCGGCGCCGTGCGGCGCGCCGGCCCGCCGCGGC
>CALEOJ010000393.1 GCA_937910425.1 uncultured candidate division WPS-2 bacterium | reverse complement strand
GTGCGCGGTCGCGGCATGCCCAGCGTGCGCGGCGGCGCGAAGGGCGACCAGCTCGTCACCGTCCACGTCGTCGTCCCGACGAAGCTCAGCAAGCGCGAGCGCGAGCTCCTCGAAGAGTACGCGGAGACCGGCGGCGATCACATCGAAGAAAAGTCGTTCTTCGATCGCGTGAAGGACGCGTTTCGCGCAGAGTAAACAGCCTCCCCATGCCGACGCAGCTCGAACGGCCGGTCCTCGTCTCGATCGACATGCATCGCGGGCACCTCGACCCGGCGGTCGCGACGCTGCCGCTTCCGGCCGAGCGCAGCCGCGCGCTGATCGCGCGCGCGGCGCCGATCTACGCCGCGCTGCGAGCTGCCGGCGTGCCGATCGTGCAGGTCGTCACCCGATACCGGCACCCGCACGAGTCCGAATCGAACCCGTTCTGGGGCGGGAAACGCTCGGCCGTCCGCGCCCGCTCGCACGAGCACAACCTGTTCGGTGCGCCGGGAACTCAAATCGTGCCCGAACTCTACGCGCCAAGCGACATCGTGGTCGACAGCAAGAAGCGCTACAGCGCCTACTTGCACACGGACCTGGAGTTTGTGCTGCGCGACCTTGGAGCGCGCACGGTGCTGCTGGCCGGCGTCAACACGAACAGCTGCATCCTCTGCAACGCGTTCGAAACGGTCAATCGCGACTTCGAGCTGGTCGTGATGAAGGACTGCGTCGACTCGATGGACGGCGAAGACGCCCACCGCATGGCACTCACCCTAATCGAAACCTGCCTCGGCAGCGTGATGGCCTGGGACGCCTTGCGCGAAGCGCTGTCGATCCCCGTGTCAGCAAGCAGCGCCGGCTAGCGCCTCTCTAGCCGCCGTCGACCGCGGCATCGGCGGTTGCGCGGCGGTACTCGTCGTCGAGCGTGCCCGTCAGCATGCCCCAGCACATGCGGTAGTCGCCGGCCAGCGAGCGCAGCGGCGCGCTGAACGTCTCGGGCTTGTTGCGCTCGATGAAGGCGTGCGAGTACCAGGCCGGTCCGTATCCGCAGACCAGGGCCGCGGCGAAGAGCTTCGGATCGCGGCGCACGAGCGCCGTCGTGCCGACCAGCGTGGCGAGGATCGTGCCGGCGGCGTGGAACGTGCGGGTGCGCGGGTCGGCGTGGGCGCGCAGATAGCGCAGCCAGAAAGCGTCGTCCATCCGCGGGCCTTCCGCGCAAGCGGGGCGAATCGCCTGCCGCGATGCGGGATCGCTTCTTCGTCGAGGGCATCCACGCGGCCGGCGATCGCGTCGCGTTGGCCGCGGACGACGCCCGCAAGCTCGTGACCGTCCTGCGCAAGCGCAGCGGCGACCGCGTCCAAGTCGTCGATTCCGGCGGAGTCGCGTACGGGGCGACGCTCGATGTCGACGGGCGGAACGTTGGCGCAACGCTCGACGAGCCGCTCGATCGCGGTGCGGTCGAAGCGGCGCTGCGCGTGACGATCGCGCAGGCGGTGCCCAAGGGGCAGAAGATGGACCTCGTCGTCGAGAAGGCGACCGAGCTCGGCGCGTTCGCGATCGTTCCGGTCCGCAGCGCACGTGTCGTCGGCCACGACACGAGCCCGGGCAAGGTCGAGCGCTGGCGCCGCATCGCGAAATCCGCGGCGCAGCAATCCGGACGCCTGCGCGTGCCCGAGATCGCCGACGTGCACGACGCCGCTGCGCTGCTGGCGACGTTCGGCCAATTCGATCGCGTCTACATTGCGTGGGAGCTCGCCGAGCCGGTCCCGCTGCGCGACGTCTTCGACATGGAGATCGCGGAGGCGGGTTCTGTTCTCGTCGTGATTGGGCCGGAGGGCGGTTTTTCGGCGGACGAAGTGGAGCGCGCGGTGCAGGCCGGCGCGCGCGCGATCTCGCTCGGGCGGCGGATCTTGCGGACCGAGACCGCGGCACTCGTCGTGCTCAGCGCGATCCTGTACGCCCGCCGCGAGCTCTAGGGACGAGCATCCGTTGGCGGCCGGTTGCGGTTGCTAGCCGTTATGAACGCCGTCGTTGTCAACCGCGCAGCCCC
>CALEOJ010000392.1 GCA_937910425.1 uncultured candidate division WPS-2 bacterium | reverse complement strand
CGACGTGCGGCTCGACGCTCGCCAGCGCGACGCACGCCGACGCCGCGATCCACCGTCCGCGGCGGGCCAGCAACGCGGCGGCGGCCAGCGCGGCGAAGACGAGCGGCATCGGCTGACCGACGTAGTACGTCACCGTCGCGGTGATCGCCGCCAGCGAAAGATTCAGCACCGCGCCCGATGCGCCGGTGACGCGCTGCAGCAGCGCGACCGCGAGCGCCATCGACGCGATCATTAAGGCACCGTAGCACAGCGCGGCGAGCGGGAACGGCAACAGCGCGAACGGTACGAACAGCAGCAGCGCATATGGCGGGAGCGGCGCGGGGAGCGCCACCGGCCGGAGGAACGCGGGTTCGGCGGGTGGTCCCGCCGTCGCTTCGCAGCTGCGCAGCGGCTCTTCGAGGTACGGATTTGCGCCATGCGCGACGGCGCTCCCGGCGCAGTAGAACGCGCGGAAGTCCCCCATGAGGTAGGTCTGGCCGCCCGGCGGGTTGAGGGCGATCATCACCGTGAGCAGCGCCGGAGTGACGAGCCACGACCAGCGCCCGCTCAGCCACTTCATTGGGAAATCACCATCTGCGACGTGCTGGACATCGTCATCGTGAAGTCGGGGAGCAGTGGGATGATGAACCGGAACGGGTACGACGTCTGGACCGCGACGATGCAGCCCGGTCCCTGGTTCGCCGGATCGCTGCACCCGCCGGCGCTCGTCCACGTCGTCGTCACGGCCAGCGAGTTCGGGTCGATCCCCGGCGCGAGACCGCGCACGTACGTCTGGATCGTGTCGGTGGTCGCCGGACAGCCGGAGACGGTGCAGGTCGAGCCTCGCACCATCGCATACCGCGTCCCGGACCGCGCCGCGTTCGCAACCAGATGATAGGTGTACAGCGCGCGCCCGAAGTCGACGATGCCGAGCATCAGGGTCAGCGTCGCCGTGCTGACCAGGGCGAACTCCACCAGCGCGCTGCCACGCTCGCCCGCCCTCATTGCGCGACGCGCATGGCCACGCGACTGGTGATCGTCTGGCTCGTGGGCACGTACGGGAAGTGCAGGATCGACTGGAAGGTTCCGGTCGCATCGACCTGTACGAAGACCAGCCGGTGACTGGAACTGCAATCGGTCGGCAGGCACGTCGATGTGGTGCCGTCCGCGCAGCGGCAGAACTGGCTTGCGGTCGCGCTCAGTCCGGCGGTGTTCTGTCCGTCGTTTTGCGCTGCCGCCTGCATCCCGGCGAAGTCCGCCGCCGTCCCCAGGTTCTGCGCACCGTATTGCGCGCCCGCGCGCGCCGCATTCGCGACCAGGATGCTGTACTGTGCGAAGCGCCCGACCTCGATGAGACCGATCACGAGCAGCACCAGCAGTGGCGCGATCACCGCGAGTTCCGCGATCGCCGATCCGGAATCCGCGCGCGCGAGCCGGCGGAGCGTCTGTACGTTCACCATCTCATTCCGCCAGCACGCCGTGCCCGGTGCGCTGCAGCCCGCCGGTGGCGGGCACGGAGATGCCGCCGCCGTTCATCCGGATCGACTTGGCGACCAGCAGCGTCATCGACGGCAGATTTCCGTTGAACGTGAAGTCGCACGAGGGCGCGTAGAACGCGCCGCTGAGATCGACCGTGCCGGCCGCGCCGTTTTTGGTGAAGCTGCCGCTATTGCTCGGGTCTTGGTAGTACACGATCCCCGCCGTCGGACCCGTCGTCGGAGCGGAGAGGATCACGTTGACGTTGCCGTTGTACGTCAGCCCGCCGGTGCCGGCGTTGTAGATCGTGACGTCGCTGCCGGTCACGTCGCCGCTCGTCATCCCTTGGTCGAGCACGAACAAACCGCGCGAGAGCGTCAGCGAGCCGCTGAGCGGCACGCAGTACTCCCCGGGCGGCAGCGGGTTCGCGCTCGGAAACGGCTGGCACCCGCTGTGCAGAACCCCGGGATGGTTCGCCGTCAGGTCGGCGAGATACGCGCAGCCGGGGATCGTGGGACACGGATCGGTCACCGCGACGCTCTTCATCGGCTGCGCCAATGGATAGGATCCGCCACCCGGACCGTTCCCGACGTATCCGATGGTGGACGCATCGACGTTGGCTTGACCGGTTACGACCAGATCCTGGTTGGTGATGAGGCCGCACGTCGGCGCGGTGATCCCGCCGCGGCCGCCGCCGCGCAAGTCGATGTTGCCCGCCAGCGCGTAGACGCAGTAGATGCCGTTGGGGTTGAGGAGCGCGACCGCGCGGACGCTGATCCACTGCTGCATCCCGAAGACGCCGTTGAAGAAGCTCGGCAGCTTCTTTCGAATGACCACCTCGACGCCTCGCGCGTTGCCGCTGTACGCGCCGGCCGCCGGCGGGTTGTTGACGGTGACGGCGACGGTGGTGCCGCCGTTGTCGGTGAAGCCGTTTGCGGTCGCATCGCTCTGCGCGGCGGCGACGACGTCGGCCGCGGACGGGTACGCGAGCTCGCCGGCACCTGCGATCGCGGCGCTGTCGGCCGCCGACTGCGCGAGCCGCTGCTGATAGCGCCAGTAGCCGACGTCGACGGCGAGCGCTGCCGCCCCGAACAGAACGACGAGCGCGAGAGCGAAGAGGGGCAGCACCTGTCCCCGTTCTCCCGAGCGCATCCGGTACGTGCGGTTCGAATCGGCATCCATCGCTAACGTCTCATTCCAGCGGGCGGTCCCTCAGCGGGTCAGGATCTGCGGCGTCATGACGAACACGACGTCGGTCTGTGAGTTCTGATAACGCGTCGAACGGAACAGCTTGCCGAGGATCGGCAGATCGCCCAGCCCCGGGATCTTGTCGACGAATCGCTGCTCCTGGCGGCGCAGCAGACCGCCCATCACGATCGACTCGCCCGCGCGGGTGACGACGTCCGTCGAAAGGCGGCTCGTCTTGAGCGCGGGGACGAGGAAGCCGTTCAGCGAGACGCCGTCTTGGAAATCGAGATCGGAGACCTCGGGAGCGATCACGGTTTCGACGTTGCCCTCCCCGAGGATCGTCGGCGTCACGACCAGTTTCACCCCGAAGTCCTTGTACTGGATCGCGATCTGCTGCGGTCCGGTCGCCACCGGGATCGGGATCTGGCCGCCGACCAGAAAGTCGGCCTGCTTGCCGGGCATCGTCACCAGATCGGGCGACGAGAGCAGCCGCCCGTGCCCGTTCTGCAGGATCAGGTTGACGGTCGGTGCGAGCGTGATCGAGCGGAAGAACGCGCCGATCGTGAGCGCGCGCCCCGGGAAGATCGGCCCCGCTGCGTTATTGCTGCCGGCATTGGGCGACTCGACCACCGGGAACTGCGGACTGCCGAGCGCGTACGTCCCGTTGGCGTTGAAGGTCGCCGATTGGAGGTTCACACCGAGCTGCCGCAGCGCCGTCTCGTCGACTTCCATCACGTAGACCTTGACGGAGACCTGGCTGATCGTCGCCGTCTCGAGCCGGTCGACAACTTTCCCGTCGATCGCGAGATACGGTCCGGCGAGTGCCCGAACGCGCTGCAGCACGTGCTCCGCCATCGAGCGATCCGGCACCTGACCGCTGACGATCAGGTTGCCCTTGAGATCACGGTCGACGCGCACGTCGGAGGTCGCCGGCGATCCCGCGAGCTCCGTCTGCAGCGGCCCGAGCGGTCGCGCGACGGTGGCGGCGTTGACGATGGTGAACTTGCCGGCCGCGGCGACCGGCTCGAAGTGCGAGACGACCTCGCCGAGATGAACGAGGCTCTCGCCGGTCGCGACGGCGCCGTTGATCACGATCGAACGGTCGACGACGTCGACGTGAACGTCGGGATCGGTGATCGCCCGCCGCATCATGCGCTGCAGGCTGTCCAGACTCTGTTCGCTGATCGTCACGTCGTACGTGCGGCGGCCCGCCCCGGTCCAGACCAGCAAGGTCGTGCGCCCGACCGAACGTCCGCTGACGACGATCTCGGTGTTTCCGACGGCCATTACGCCCGCGATCTTTCCGTCACCGACCGCGACGCGTGTCAGGTGCGGCGTGGCGATGACCGTCGACTCGCCGGTGCGGAGGTTCACCGGTGACGCCGTGTCCGCGGCGACCACGAACGGCGGCGCAGTGACGGCCGTCACGCACATGGCCGCAAGAAACGAACGAAGACGATGGTGCAAAACGATTCCTCCCCCGATTGGGAGCGAGAGCCTGTGTCCGCAGTATGCCAGATGACAACGTTGACCGTGCGTTGACAGACCGTGGACAGACCGTCAATTCTGCCGGAAACGTCTTTTCAGCGGTGCCGGAGCCATGTACGATGCGGCCACGATGAACGTCGACACACGGTTCCCGATCGCATTCTTCGCCGCCGTGGCTGCGCTCTGCGCGCCGGTCGCGGCGCAGACTCCGAGCACGGCGCCGGTGACGGGCATCACGGTGAGCGCGACGCGCGCGGTCGGAGCGGAAGCGGTGCGCATCACCGGGACCGCTGCCGCCGCGCGGCCGCTGGAAGCTGCGATCTACGCAAGGTTCTCGCAGGACCTTCCGACGGTGCTCCTGAGCCGCCGCATCATCTCGACGGACGCCACGGGCCGCTACGACACGACGCTGCCGACCGCTCCCGCGTATTTCCGCGGCGCGATCCTCACGATCGTCGTCCGTACGATCCCCGACGGCGCCGGCGCGAGCGCGACGGTCTCCGTCGCCGCCCCCAACGTACCGGCGCCGCCGGACGACATCCCTGCATCCGTGCGCTAGCACAGGAGAGACTCATGAAAAACGCATTCCGTTCGATCACGTCCATCTTCGGCGACGAGTCCGGCCAAGGTCTCGCCGAATACGGCCTCATCCTCGGCCTGGTCGCCATCCTCTGCATCGGCGCCGTGCTCGTGCTGAGCGGCAACGTCAAGGGCGTCCTCAGCAACGTCGGCAGCAGCATCTAAGAACGCCTGGCGGGTTCACGATGCTTCGCACGCTCCGCGACGACCGGGGACAAGGGCTCGCCGAGTACGGCCTGATCCTCGGCTTCGTCGCGGTGCTGTGCATCGGCGCGATCGCGTTCGTCGGTTCGCAAGTGTTCGCTCAATATCAGAACGTCTCGACGAACTACCCATGAACTTCGCAGCGGTCGTCCTCATCCTCGTCACCTGCACGGCGGCGCTGCTCGACGTGCGGACGCGCAGAATCCCCAATGCGCTGACCGGCATGGCAGCGCTCGCGGCGCTCGCGGTACACGTCCCCGGCGGGCCGTCCGCGGTTCTCCTCTCGCTCGCCGCGATGATCGCGGCCTTTCTCGTCGCCTCCCTCGCGTTCACCGCCGGCTGGTTCGGCGGTGGTGACGTCAAACTCGTCGCCGTCTGCTGCGGTCTCGCTGGTGGGCCCGGTGCGCTCGCGCTCGTCCTGTACGTGCTCGTCGCCGGCGCGGTCCTGGCCGTCGTCTGGGCGCTCGCCCGCGGCCGCCTCGTCGCGCTGCTGCGCAGCACCGCAGCCGTCGCGGCGCACGGCGCGCCGGTTCAGGCGGCGAGTTTGCCGTACGCCGTTGCGATCGCGGGCGGCAGCATCGCGTACGTCGCGGCTTCCATCATCCCGGTCCTGAGGTTGCCCCTATGAAGAACGCTCGTCGCATCCCGCTCATCGTCGGCTTGCTGCTGGCGCTCGGGACCGGTGTGCTGCTGCTGAACTACCTCGCATCGCTGCGCGCCTCCGCGTCCGCGGTCGAGATGAAACGCGTTTACGTCGCCTCGCGCGACGTGCCGGCACGGGCACTCCTGTCGAGCGGCTTTCTGACCGTCGCGACCAAACCTGCGACCGAGGTCGACGCCGACGCCGTCTCCGATATCAAGCAGATCGCCGGAAAGTATTCGCTGATCACCATACCGGCCGGCAGCGTCGTGACGCTCTCGAAGATCGGGGAAGGCGGCGCGAACGCGCTTCCGGCACGGCTTTCGCTCGGCATGCGCGCCGTGAGCATCTCGATCGACCGCGTGAAAGGCGTCTCGGGCTTGATCCAGCCCGGCGATCGCGTCGACGTCGTCGCCGTCCCGCCGCGCGTCGGCAGCGAAGTGCCGCAAGCAGCGGCGATCCTTCGCGGCGTGCTCGTGCTCGCGATGGGAAACGCGATCGAAACGACCAGCGCGACGCCGGGCCCCGATAACCAGAATCTCACGACCGTGACGCTCGCGGTCACGCCGAAGCAAGTGAACCTGCTGGCATCGGCCGACATCAATACGACGCTGCGGCTCGCGCTGCGCCCCCCGAAGGAATCGATTCGCGCGTTCCCGGCCGAGACGCTCAAGCTCGGCGTCCCCGACCGGGCGCCTGCGCCCGCACCCGTCTACGCTCCGACGCCGCTGCCGGCGCCCGCAGCGCAGCCGTCGCTCGTCGCGGCTGCGAAGCCCGCGACCGCTGCCGCACCGTCGAACACGGTACCCGTGATCGAGCTCGACCGCATCGACGGACACCGATGAGCCTCCGCGTTTTCGTCGTCGTCGGCGCAAAGGGCGGCGTCGGCGCCTCGACGCTCGCGATGAAGCTCGTCGAGACGCTGCCTTCCGACGGACCGCGCTACATCGTCGATGCCGATCTGGCAGGCCGCCGCGCCATGGCGGTCTGGTACGAAGTGGCGCAGGAGCTCGACCTCGGCCGCGTCGCCGGCTCCCCGGCGGTCGCGACCAAAGGCAAGCTCACCGTCGTGGAACTCGCGCGCTCCTACGAAGACGGCTTCGTCGTCAGCGCCGACGCGGTCGACGCGTTCGCCGCGAAGCTGCCCTCGAGCGGCTTGGTCGTCGTCGATGCGCCGCAACCGTTCGCCGCGACGGTACGTCCGTTCATGGTCAACGCCGCTCGGGTCGTCGTTCTCAGCGAACCGACACTGCTCGGGGTCGGCGCGGCACAGTCGATGCTCGCCGCCCTCGACCGCTTCGGCATGCCGAAGTCGCACGTCGCCTTCACGCTGTTCGACCTTCGCAACACCGCGGAGTTGCACGCGCGAGAGATCCAAGACTCGCTGAAGATCCCCGTCTCGGGCGAGCTTCCTCCGCCGCGCGATCGCAACTGGGGACGCGCGTTCGCGAAGTTCGCCGATACGCTGGCCGCCGCCCAGGATCCGGGCCCGCTCACCACGCTCCGCGCATCGACCGCCAAGCCGATCGGGGACCGGCGCTTCGCGCCGCGGCCCGAGCCGGAGGCGGCAGCGCCGGCCAGCTTCCCCGGCTCGTCGAGCAATGCCGCGATCTTCGCAAGCCCACCCCAGGGAGCCGACGTCAATGCGAACGAGAAGCTCAAGACCGAGCTGCACGCGGCGATGATGAGCAAAGTCGACTTCATGGCCGCCGCGCGCGCGGACACCGACGAGAAAAAGCTCGCCGAACTGCGCCAGCAAGTCGACGCGATCGCGAACGAGTTTCTGGCTTCCCGCAGCGACGTCACCTCGGCCGAGCAGGCCTCCCACATCCGGCACGAAGTGATCGAAGAGGCGCTCGGGCTCGGGCCGCTCGAGAGCCTGCTCTGCGAGCCCGACATCACCGAGATCATGGTCAACGGTCACGCCAACGTGTACGTCGAGCGGCGCGGCGCGATCGAGCAGACCGCGAAACAATTCGTCAACGACGGCCAGGTGCGGCTCGTGATCGAGCGCATCATCGCGCCGCTCGGCCGCCGGCTCGACGAGTCGAGCCCGATGGTCGACGCCCGGCTCCCCGACGGCTCACGCGTCAACGCGATCATCGCGCCGCTCGCGATCGACGGCCCGACGCTGACGATCCGCCGCTTCGGCACCAAACGCTTCGGAATCGACGACATGCTCGCGGCCGGCTCGATCACGCCGCCGGTGCTCGACTTCCTGCGCGCCGCCGTAGAGGCGCGGCTCAACATCGTCGTCAGCGGCGGAACGGGCTCCGGGAAGACCACGTTGCTCAACGCGCTCTCCACGTTCATCCCCCGGCGCGACCGCATCGTCACGATCGAGGACGCGGCCGAGCTGAAGCTCGTGCAACCGCACGTCGTCCGCCTCGAGTCCCGGCCCCCGAATCTCGAGGGCAAGGGCGCGGTCCTGATCCGCGATCTGGTGCGCAACTCGCTGCGCATGCGGCCCGACCGCATCGTCGTCGGCGAGTGCCGTGGCGGCGAAGCGCTCGACATGCTCCAGGCGATGAACACCGGCCATGACGGTTCGCTCACCACGGTCCACGCCAACAGCGCGCGCGACGCACTCTCGCGCATCGAGACGATGGTCCTCATGGCGGGCTTCGAGCTCCCGGTGCGCGCGATCCGCGAACAGATCGCCGGTGCGGTCGACATCATCGTGCAGGTTTCGCGTCTGCGCGACGGTTCGCGGCGCGTCGTCGGCGTGAGTGAGGTCGTCGGGATGGAAGGTGACGTCGTGACGATGCAGGAGTTGGTGCGGTACCGGCAGCGTGGCGTGGACGCCCAGGGCACCGTGATCGGCGACTTCGAGCCGTGCGGGGTGCAGCCGAACTGCCTCACCCGCTTCGAGGAACTCGGGATCCCATACGATTCCGTCACCTTCCAGGCGTCGCCGATCCAGCGCGCGGAGGCGGCATGGCTGAGGTAGCACCGATCGCGATCCTGTTCGGCGCCGTCGCGGCGATCGGGCTGCTGTTCAACTCGTTCTCGGCCCCGCTGTTCGTCCGAATCGGCAAACTCGGCGCGCACTTCGAGACCGGGCTGGAAGCCGCCGGAATGCGGATCGAGCCGCAGCACTTCGCCTTCGTGCTGGCGGGCGTCTGGATCGCGATCTGGGTCGTGCTACTGGTGGTGGTGCGCCCCGGGCCGCTGATCGGCGCGCTACTGCTCGTCGTGACAGCGGCGGCCGCGATCGGCGGCGGGCGCATGTACTTGAAGCACCGGTGCGCGAAGCGCATCTCGATGTTCACCGACCAGCTCGAAGGTTCGCTGCGCACGCTGGCCGGCGGCGTTCGCGTCGGTTTGGGTATCCGCCAGGCGCTGGTGCTCACCAGCGAGCAGAGTCGCGAACCCGCGAAGTCCGAGTTCATGCGCGTCGTCGGCCTGAGCAATCTCGGCGTCAGCATCTTGGACGCGTTCGATCAGCTCGCGCTGCGCATGACGAACACCGAGACCGCCGTCCTCGCGCGTGTGGTGCGCGTGCAAGCGCAGACCGGCGGCGATCTCGGCTCGGTGCTCGAGGGTCTGGCCGGGACGATCCGGGACCGCCGCCGGCTGCGGCGCCGCGTCCGCGCGATCACCGCGCAAGGACGCGCGACGGCCTGGCTGTTGGGCATGCTTCCGATCGGCGTCGGCGCGTTCGTCCTCACGCAGGACGAGCTGCGCGACTCGATGCTCCTGACGAACGTCGGCCACCTCTTCCTGGCGCTCTCGCTCGGCCTCGACGCGCTGGCCATCTTCACGCTGACCCGCATCACGAGGATCGACGCGTGATCGCCGTCTCGCCGTACGCGGTCGCCGGCTGCGGCATGGTCTCCGCGTTCCTCATCGTGTCGTCGGCCTTCCCGGCGCGCAGCCCGATGGCGTCCCGTCTCAAGAAGCTGGAGCGCATCAACGAGAAGTCGGTTCATCAACGCCTGAAGATGATCGACCACATCGTCACCAAGGAGCGCCATTCACGCCTGCAGCAGCAACTGATCGAGGCCGGCTGGTACGGGGTCACGCCGATCGCGATGACGCTGCGCGGGATCGGAGCGCTCGGAATCGGCGCCGTCGTGTGCCTGTTGTCGATGACGTTCTTCAGCAACATCTTGGGTGTGCTCGGGGGCGCGTTCGCGGCGCTCGTCGCGTGGCGGATCCCCGCCATCATGCTCTCCCGCGCCGTGAAAGCGCGCAAGTCCAGCATCCGCCGCGATCTGCCGGACTTTCTCGACTTTCTCGCCAGCACGGTGCAAGCCGGGCTCGCGCTGAACGCCGCGCTCGTCCAAGCGACGGACGCCACGCACGGGCCGCTGCGCGCGGAGCTCACGTCGATGCTGGCCGAGATTCGGCTCGGCCGGCCGCGCGCGGACGCGTTCAACGCGCTCGCCGACCGCGTCAACGACGATTCGACGACGACGATGGTGACCGCGATCGTGCAAGCGGAGAAGCTGGGCTCGAACCTCAGTCAGATCCTCAACGAACTGTCCAAGGAGATCCGGGACCGGCGCTGGTTGCACGCCGAAGAGCGCGCCGCACAGCTGCCGATCAAGATGATCCTGCCGATGGCGCTGTTCATGATCCCTTCGCTCTACCTGATGATCTTCGGCCCCGTCATC
>CALEOJ010000391.1 GCA_937910425.1 uncultured candidate division WPS-2 bacterium | reverse complement strand
ATGCCGATCAGCATCGCGAGCGGCACGAGCGCGGCGAGCGCCGCCAGGCGCATCACGCGCATATCTCGTCAGCGCGTCGAGAGCTCGAGCGTGAACGAGCGCCCAGGCATGGGGAACCCGGAGACATCGGCGTAGCGCGCGTCGCCAAGGTTGAATACCCGCAGCGAGACGAGCGCGGCCGGGGCGGCTCGGAAGCGCACGTACGCATCGACGCGCGTGTACTCGGTGTCCGGCGTATCATGCGGGCCGACGACGTGCGCGAGGAATCCCGCCGCGTCGACCACGCCGTGCCGCGCGTTCGCGTACTCCAGCGTCAGGTCGCTCGCGATCACCGGACGGCGCGCGAGGCGCATCGCGGTCCCGGTCAGGTCGAGCGCCCGGTAGGTATCGGTCAGCGCGAGCGAAGACGTGAACCCGTGGAACGGCCGGCTGCGAATCGTGCCGACGAATCCGGCGATCGAGAAGCGCGCGACGTTGATCAGGAACGGATTCGCCCCCGACGTCGGCATGCTGAAATCGTAGTTCGGGTTCGTTGCGATCAGGTCGTTCCCGTTCTCGACGAACCAGCGCAGCGAAGCCCCGCCGAGCAGCGGCGCGTCGAGCGAAAGGTCGCCGCCGTGCGAACGCTCCGGCCGTAAGTTCGGGTTCGAGAACGTCGGGAAGGCGAGGTCGGTGATGTTGGGGGCGCGGAACCCGGTGGCGTAGTTCGCGCGGAGCTGTACGCCGCCGCCGAGCGGGATGCGAGCACCGAGCGACGGAGCGACGATCCCGCCGTATCCGCCGTCACGCTCGCCGCGCACGCCGAGATCGAACCGCGTGCCGCCGGCGACGGTGAACGATTCCTGGGCGTACGCCGCGGTCTGCGCGAAGCCGAGCGTCGCCGGCGCAAGGCCGTCGTCGACGCGACCGACTCCGCGCGCGAGGTCGATCCCTGCCACCAGCGTCGACGTATCGCTCTGCACGACGTTGCGCAGGCTGGCCTGCACGCGGCCTTCACGCGAGATCTGCGTCGTTCCGCCGAACAGGTTGAACGCGGCGACCGCCGGATCGTTCGGGTCGAAGGAGAACGTCGACGTAAGGGTCGTCCCGCTGAACTCGAGCGTCGTAGAAGAGCGCGTACGCTCGAGTCCCAGGCGCACGCGCGCGTCGCCGGTCGTCGTGTTCTCCCGCGCCGTCCGCGAGACGGGAGGAAACGCAGCGTCGCCCGGGGCGCCGAGATGATCGTCGCGCAGACCCGCGCTCGCGTCGACGCGTAGCGACCCGATGCGGACCGCGGTCGTGAACCGCGCCGTCGTCGCGGTGTCGTCGTCGTTGACGGCCGATCCCGCCGCGACCGGCCCGATCGCCGGATAGGCGAAGCGGTTGGGGCTGACCCGGCGTTCGAATGCGAACGTGCCGTTCTCGAACGTCACGCTCCGTCCGCCGAGCGAGTCCGCGTCGAGCGCGATGCGCGGACGAGCGCGCAAACCCGCGCCGCCCGTCGTGATGACGTTGATCACCCCGCCGAGCGCACCGGTTCCGTACAGCGTCGCACCGCCGCCTTCGACGACCTCGATGCGCTCGACGCCCGCGGTGGACATCGTGTCGATCGCCGGAAACGCGATCTGCTCGCCGCCGGCCGGCCGGCCGTCGATCAGCAGGAGAATCTGATTCGTGCGGTACCCGTCGAGCGTGAGATCCGAGAGCGTGCCGAGCGGACCGTTGTGCTGGACGTTCAGTCCCGGCACGCGCGCGAGCGCGTCGGCCACCGTCTGATCGCCGCGGCGGATCATCTCGGCTTTGGTGACGACGAACGTCGTCTTCACGACGTCGCGAAGCGGTTCGTCGCGACGGTCGGAGGTCTGCACGCGCCCGATCTCGGGCAGCGGCGAGACGGCCGGCGAGGGAGATGGCGCCGGCGCGGATTGCGCGAGCGCGGGTGCGGCGCCGAGTGCCGTGAGTGCGGCGGTCATCGCCGCCAACGTGCGGAACGTCATCGAGTCCTTTCCCTTGTACGCGAGGGTGGAGGGGAAACGTCCGCGCGACGGTATCCTGACTTCGCGGATCGATGCCTGGTGCTGCGGCCTTCCAGCCCTCTCGGACCGTGACCGCAGCGGCTCCCCGCTGACAGTGGCGCGACCGTGCCGGATTTACACCGGCTTCCCGCGCACGCGAACTCTCCGGCCGTGTTCGGGCGTGCCGGAACGCATCCTTGTTCGGTGCCAGGTGCCGGCGAGAGCCCGGCGTACTGCTCGGCGGTGATCGTTCGCCGCATGGCGCTCGCCGCGCTGATCGTACTCACGTCATGCACGCCGCAACCGAGCCAGTTCGTGCTGCGCGCCGAAGACGTGCCGCACCGCATCGTCTCGCTCGTGCCCTCGATGACCGAGGATCTGTTCGCCGTCGGTGCCGGCGATCTGGTGGTCGGCGTTTCGTCCTTCACCGACTACCCGCCGCGGGCGAAGCGGCTGCCGGTCGTCGCGACCTTCGCCTCGATCGCCGCCGAACGAATCGTCGCGCTCGACGCCGACCTCGCGATCGGGATCGTCGCGCAGGACCGCCTCGCGGGCGATCTGCGCCGGGCGGGAGTGCCCGTCATTCTGCTGCACGACGACAGCTATGGCGACATCTTCCGGAACCTGCAGGAGATCGGATCGGTGACCGGTCACCGCGCGCAAGCCGATGCGCTCGTCGCACGACTGCGCGCGCGCACGAACGCGCTCGAGCGCTCGGTGAAGCCGCGCACGCACAAGCCGTCGGTCTTTGTCGTGCTGGGCAACGCGCCGGTGTTCACGGTCGGCAGAGGCTCGTACATCGCGAACCTGATCGAGATGGCGGGCGGCCGCAACGCCGCCGGCGACGTCAACGCACCGTACGCCCGGTACAGCGCCGAGGCGCTCGTCGCACGCCAACCCGACCTGCTGGTCGTCGATCCCGATGTCCACCTGAGCGACGTGCTGGACCAACCGCCATGGAGTTCGCTGCGCGCCGTCAAAGAACACCGGGTCTACACACTCCCTGATGCCGCGATCCTCGAGCGTCCCGGCCCACGCTACAACGACGGCCTCGCCTGGCTCATCGCAACGCTCCAGAAAGTCCCGACGTGAACGTTGATCGCCGCCTTTATCCCACCGCAGCCGCGCCGCAGCGAGCGCTCGTCGTTGCGGTTGACCTCCAGGATCCGGAACGGCCGCTCGCGCCCGAGCTCGCGGAGTTCATCGCGCTCGCGAAGGCGGCCGGCGCGAACGTCGTCGGCGAGATCGTGCAAAAGCTACAGCACGTCGATCCCGCCACGCTTGTCGGCAGCGGGAAGGCGCGCGAGATCGCCGAGCGCGCCGAAGAGCTGAAGGCCGACGTCCTCATGGTCTACAACGACCTGCGCCAGCGCCAGCGCTCGAACCTCGAAAAGATCGTCCCGCTGCCGATCGTCGACCGCACGATGCTGATCCTCGACATCTTCGCGCTGCACGCGCGCTCGCGCGAAGGGCAGCTGCAAGTCGAGCTCGCGCAGTTGCGCTACCGGCAGTCGAACCTGATCGGCGCCGGTGCGGCGCTCTCGCGGCTGGGCGGCGGCGTCGGGACGCGCGGCCCCGGCGAGACGAAGCTCGAAGTCGACCGTCGCAAGATCCAGCAGCGTGTCACGCTGCTGCAGCGCCAACTCGACGACGTCCGCCGGCAGCGCGAGACGCGGCGCTCCGGCCGCGGGCGCGACCCGTTCGTCGCCCTGGTCGGCTACACGAACGTCGGCAAGTCCTCGCTGCTCAACCGGCTCGCGGGCTCCGGGAAAGGCGAAGGCGCATTCGTCGCCGACCAGCCGTTCGCGACGCTCGACCCGACGCTGCGCCGCGCCTACGTCGCGCCCGATCTCAACGTCCGTCTCGCCGATACCGTCGGCTTCATCACCGCGCTCCCGCAAGAGTTGGTCAACGCGTTTCGCGCAACGCTCGAGGAGCTCGACGCCGCCGATCTGCTGCTGCACGTCAGCGACGCCTCGAATCCCGACTGGCCGCGCCAGAAAGCGTCGGTCGAGGCGATCCTGCGCGAGCTGAAGCTCGATGAGAAACCTGTCCTCTCGGTGTTCAACAAGATCGACAAGCTCGACCCGGCCGCGCAGTCCGCGCTTCCGTCGAACGCAATCGAGGTCAGCGCCTCGACCGGCGACGGGATCGAGGCTCTCCGCGAGGCGATCGCGGGGCGTTTGCGAACGACGTAGCATCGTGCGCCGGCTCGACTTGCGATCGCTCGCGCTCACCGTGTTCGCCGCAACCGTGCTGGCGGCGTGCACCGGCGCGCGCGAGGAGCGCGGCGCGGCCGAGCCGACCGATCTCTACGTCAAAGCGTTCCGGCAGTTGCATCCGTCGGTCGTGCTGTTCACGATGAAGATCCCGTCCGACGATCCGAAGCGGAAGGGCGAGTGGGACGAGGCGTACGGGAGCGGCGTCGTGGTCGAGAGCGGCTCGTGGGGTTCGCGTATCCTCACCGACGCCCACGTCATCGTCGACGCCAAGGATCTGGTCGCGACGATCGGTGACGGACCGCGCGCACCCGCGCACGTCGTCGTGACCACCGGCGAAGCCGAAGACCTCGCGATCGTCGACGTCCCGCTCAAGAATCAAAAGGCGGCCAGGCTCGGCAGCATCGAGCACCTCGAGCCCGGCACCGCGATCGGCGTCCTGGGCTATCCGATCCCGGACGCGTTCCAGGACGAGCGGCTCGGTACGACAGTCTCACTTTACACCGGCCACGTCGCGAGCATCCGCAAGGGCGCGCTCGAGATCGACGTCGCAATCATTCCCGGCGAGAGCGGCGGCCCGGTCTTCGACGCCGCCACCGGCGTGGTGATCGGCATCGCCGAATCCCGCTTCGAAGAAGAGCGCGCGATCGGCTTCGCGACGCCGATCGACCTCGCAACGCGCTTCCTCGCATCTCACCCGCGGACGACTGCGGCTCGCCGCTAACGGCGGCGAATACCCCGGGAAATCGAGCCACGCCGGGTACTTCCTTCGCCCGCCCCGGCGACGGACCATCAGACTTCTGGCAGCCCGGGCACCAAGCGCTGCGTTATGAGGTAGATTCCGAGCAATCCGAAAGCCGCGGCCGCGATGAGTCCTGCATCGAATCGTCACGATTGCGGAGGCCGAGACCGCTGCAGGATCTGTCAGGAGGTCACACCACTATCGCCGCGTCCCGAGTCGCGGCCGTCACTTCACGTCCTGGGTGAGGTGGGCCGTTCCGGTCTTGCCGTGCGCCGAGACAGCGACGTCGAACGTCCACTGCGTGCCGTAGTTCAGGTTCGTCTGCGCAGCGTACGCCCCGCCGCCGCCGTCCGTCGCGGTGAGCGTCGGCCCGTCCATCGACATCGCAGGCATCTTCGTGACGATCTTCACGTTCGCACCCTCGACCGGGTTGCCGCTCGCGTCCTTGACGGTCACCGTGATGGTCTCCGGACCCTGCTTCGGCGGGTCGGGCGCGAACTGCGTGGAGATGGAAAAACCATTGGACTGGGTCGCGGTGCTCGTCGTCGACGAGGTCGTGTCGGTCTTGGAGGAACAGGCGGCGAGCGCTACCGCGAAGCCGAGCGCGATGATGAACCGATGGGGCACGATACGATGTCCTTTCGAGAAGTCTAGGGCGTGAAGTCGCCGGCGGCATGGTGGATGGCGGCAATCGCCACGTCATAGCGAGCGATGCTGCGCGCGAGCGTCTCTCGTGCCGAGGCCACCAGCGCGAGCGCATCGAGGACCTCGGTAACGATGGCCTTTCCTGCGCGCTCGCGCAGCGACGCAGTGCGAAGTTGCTCCTGCGCGTCGGCCAGGGCTGTCGTTGCACTCGCGGTGTTGCGAGACGTCGCCTCGTACTCGCGCCAGGCGTTTGCGACGTCGCGCGCGACGCTCGCACGTACCTGATCGCGTGTGGCGACGGCACGGTCGTACTCTGCTCGTGCTTTCGCGGAAGCGGCGCTGCGCGAACCCCCGTCGACGATGGGAAGCGATGCCGTGACGGAGACTTGGCCGCCGCTCCGCCCGAGAGAGGGGGAGGAGGTGCCGTTGTACGTCTGCGCGTTCAACGCGGCCGACGGACGGTATGCACCGCGCGCGGCGGCGATGCCGGCCGACGCGGCAATCACCCGCTGCTCCGCGGCGGCGAGCGAGGGACGCTGATGCAAGGCACGCGTCAGCACCGCTTGCAGTGAGTCTGCCAGCACGTCACGGACCAACGGCTCGACACCGACGGGTGCCTCGGTGAGGTCGAGCATCGCAGCAAGGTCGTTCGCAGCCTGGTCGCGTTCGGACGCAGCATCTTCTTGAGCTTGCACCGCGCCCGCAAGCGCGGCGCGGTCGCGAGCCGTCACGTATCGCGCCACCTTGCCGGCTGCCACGCGCTGCTCCGTCGTGCGAAGATGGGCCTCCTGCGCGGCGACCGCTGCTCGCCGCGCATCGAGGACCGCGTCCGCGAGTTGGATTCTGCGGTACGCCTGCGTCGCGGTGAACACTGCGTCGTTGGCCGTGGCGGTCACACCTGTGCGGGCAGCGAGGGCGCCGATGTCGGCGGCGCGGGCGGCGAGCCCACCGGATGGTGTGTAGAGCGGCACGGTCAACGATGCGGCACCGTAGGCCTGTCGCGACACAGGCATGCCGAGTTGCGGTTGGTTCGCGTCGAGCGCGTTTGCCGACACGGAGACTTGCGGGCGCAGCGGCGCGTGCGATGTGGCCGCATCCGCGGAAGCCATGGCCGCGTCGGCCTGCGCGATGCGCACGTCGAAGGATGCCGTTCTCGCGCGCTCTACTGCCTGGGCGAGCGTCAGGACTTGCGCGGGAGCCGGCTGCGCCGTCGCCGGAGAACTCAACGCCGCGACCAGCAGCATCGCAAGCGCTGGGCTACGCACGGGCAGCCTCGTGGTCTGGCCGTTGCGCGTGTCGGCTCTCGATGCGGTTGCGTAGCCACAGCCCGAGGTCGTCGAAGGTCGCGTAGAGCACGGGCACGACGAACAGCGTCAGCACGGTGGAGATGGTCAGCCCGCCGATGATGACCGTCGCAAGCGGCGAGTACGCGTCGATCCCGGTCTTGGGGAAGAACGCGACGGGCACGAGCACGACGAGGCTGACGATCGTGGTCATGAGGATAGGCCGCAGTCGCACGGGGCCGGCTTCGAGAATCGCGTCGGTTCGCGTCATTCCGGCGGCGCGGTTGTGAAGGATGAGGTCGAGTAACAAGATGGCGTTGCTGACGGCCATGCCGTTCGCGACGACGATGCCCAGGATGGACACCGTCGAGAAGTTTTGATGCGCCAGGAGCAGCCCGCCAAAGACTCCGAGCAGCTCCAGCGGAATCGCGAGCAGCATGACGAGCGGGTTGCAGACCGAGCGGAACTGCATGACGAGCAGCAGGAACACGAACACGGCGGCGATCTTCATGGCGCCCAGCAGGCGGTCGAAACTCTGCGTCATCTCCGTCATGTCGCCACGCATCTCGATGCCGTAGCCACGCGGGAACGGAATCTGCGCCATTGATCCCATCGTCGTGTCCATGTCGAGTGCCATCTCGCCACGACCGCCTTTGCGGTAGTAGCCAAGAACTGAGACGCTCGGGCGCAGCCCGTCATGCTCGATGAGCGTGGGCCCGGCGGCGCGGCGAATTTGCGCGATGGAAGCCAGCGGAACGGAGGCTCCGTTCTTTCCGACGATTTGCACGGCGCCCAGGTCCGCCGCCGTGCCGCGTTCCGTCTGCGCGTAGCGCAGCAGGATCGTGTCGTGGCGCAGCCCTTCGGGGTTGAAGTACTCAGTGGTCAGGCCGCCGTGTGTCGCGTAGTAGGCTTGCTGCGTGACGTCGGCGGGAGCGAGCCCGAGCTGCGCTGCGCGCGTTCGGTCGACGGTGATGACGTCCTGCGGCTGGAGCATGCTCGACGATGTCGAGACCTGGACCATGCCGGGGACGCTCTTCGCAACCGTGGCGACCTGTGCGGCGAGGCGCTCTACGGTCGGAACATCGGGACCGGTCACGAGCAGCTCGACTGGAGCGTCGTTGCCTGCCATGACGTCCGAGCCCATCTCCTTGAGCGCCAGCCGCCGCAGGCCTGGAACCGTGCGCGCGGTCTCCGCGTAGACCGCGTCCATGATCTGCCAGATCGTGCGCCGGCGTTCTTCCTTGGGACTGAACGTGATGAGATACGAGGCCGCGTTGACACCGTTCATCGCGGTGCCCGTGGCATAGCCGGAAGCACCCTGCTCGCCGATCTCGCCCGAGACGCGCTGCACCTCGGGCTGGGCGAGCAGGACGCGCTCGAACGCCTTCGCCTTTTCCGAGGTCGCGGCGAACGATGTGCCGGGCGCGGTCTCGAGATATGCGGACGCCTGGCCCGTGTCCGCGAGGGGCATCATTTCGCTGCCGATGAGCGGAAAGAGTTGCACTGCGGCGTAGGTCAGGACCGCTGCGATGGCGACGACCGGCCCGGTGTTGTGCAGACTCCAGCGCAATCCGGTCCGGTACCCGCGCTCGACCCGCGCAAGACTCTTCCGGGTGGGGGTCAGCAGGCGCCGGACGACGCCGTCGAGCCGGCTGCGCCACGGCGCCGCGGACACGTCCGTTCCTCGAAACAGGTACGCCGCGAGCAGCGGCGTCAGTGTGACGGACACGAGGAGCGACGCGAGCAGCGCGAAGACGATGGGCCACACGAGGCCTACGAACATGATCTGCGTGATGCCGCCGCTCAGCAGTAGCGGAACGAGCGCGAGCACCATGACGCCGGTCGCCGCCGCAATCGGCAGGATGACCTCCAGCGTTCCCTCGACTGCGGCCCGCCGTGGCGGCAGCCCCTGAGCCAGCCGGCGATGCACAGCATGGATGACGACGATGGAATCGTCCACGAGCCGCCCGATGGCGAGCAGCAGGCCAATGAGCGTGGAGCTGTTGATGGAGAGGTGCATCGGTGCGAACAGCAACACCGCAAGGCCTAGACACGTCGGGATCGACGTCATCACGATCGCCGTCGCACTGACGTCTTCGAGGAACACGAGGAGCACGAACCCGGCGAGGACGACACTGATGATGAGTTCCTCGACCATGTTCTTCGTGAGGGTGTCGACGAAGCGCGCGTTGTCGTACGCCGGTGTGAACGTGACCCCGGGATGATCGTGCTCGATGTTGCGCAGTCGCTCGTTCACCGCGGCGATGACGTGCGGAGAACTGGCGTCCGGGTTCTCGACGACGGAGACCTCGACGCTTTCCGAGCCGTTGAACCGGTAGGCCGAGCGTTGCTCTGCCGCACCGTCGGTTACGAGCGCAACGTCGCGGACGTATACGGTGCGGTCCGCCGCTGTCATCACGGGGTAGTCGAGGAGGTCGGAGGCCGACCGCAGTCGCTGGTCGCCGCGCACGATGGCCTCGTGCCCGCCGCCCGTCAACGTGCCGCCGGAGCGGCTCACGTTCTGCTTGTCGATTGCGTCCCGCAGATCCACCAGCGAGAACCCGTACGACGCGAGTGAGGCACGGTCGGCGACGACCTGCATCTGCCGCTGCAACCCGCCGAACGGATAGACGTTCTGCACGCCCTCCACGCCCTTGAGGCTGCGCACGACGTCGTTGGCGACGAACTCGCGCAGCCGAACGGGGTCCCATCCGATTCCGCGTACGCTGAGTTGCAGCACCGGCGTGTTGAGCGGATCGACCGGAACGACGTACGACGGCTTGAGGTTCGCACGGTCGTAGGGCAGGTCGCCCTCGGCCTGCTTCACGAGTTGCTGCACGTCCACGAGCGCCCGCTGCATGTCGGCGCCGTACGGAAACCGCAGCGTGACGGTGGAGAGCCCGTCTTGCGAAATGGAGCGGATGAAGCGCACACCCTTGAGGTCCGTCATCCGTTCTTCGATGGGCTTGGAGAAGTACGTAGCCGTCTCTTCTGCTGAATACCCAGGCGTCATCGTAACGACGGAGACCAGCGGGCTCGGCACGTACGGCATCATGCGCGTCGGCAGGAAGAAGAGCACGGCTGCGAGCGCCGCCACAACGAGCCCGAGGTAGACGGCGAACACCGCGAAGGGATTCCGCAGCGACCACGCAGGAATGCTGCGCCGCGAGTCGCGCTCGCTCACTTCCGCACCTCGGTGATGCTCTGGCCTTCTTCGAGCGTCGCCGCTCCGTCCACAACGACATGAGCACGGTGATCGAGGTCGCCCGTCACGGTCGCGTTCGTGCCGTCATTCGAGAGAACGCGCACGGCCACTCGGTGGGCCGTCCCGTTTACGTCCGTCCAGAGCGTCGCCGCGCTTGCCGAGCCGACGACGGATGCCGAAGGGACCTGGAGGCCACCGGCCGTGCGCGTCCGGCGTGCATGGATCACGACCTGCACGAACCCGCCGGGGACCAGCGTTCTCCGGTCATTGTTCACCACTGCTTCGACAGCAGCGGTGTGGGTTGCGGGGTCGGCCACCGGCGCGATGGACGACACTCGCCCGTGCACCACCGTGCCGTCGCGGGGCGTCGCATCGACCGGTGCGCCGACCGCGACGCTTGCGAGGTCCTGTTGCGCGACGTTTGCCTGCACGCGCAGACGGTCGACGACCGCGAGCCGCGCGATGATCGTTCCCGCCTGCACGTAGACGCCTGGGTCGACGAGGCGCTTCACGACGACGGCGTCGTCCGGGCTCGTGATGGTCGTATATCCTGCCAGAGTCGCGTCCGTCGCGGCGTTCGCCTGCGCTCTTCGTGCTTGCGCCTGTGCGGCTGCCGCTTGCGCTTCCATCTGAGGAACGCCGGCGACGGCGTCCAACGCGCGTGTCCGTGACGCCGTCAACTGCTGCTGCAATGCGGCGACCTTCTCGCCCGAGGATACGTACGCGGCTTGCGCCGCCGCGTATTGCGCGCTCTCGTCCTGGTATTCTTGAAGCGACACCGCGCCTTGGTCGAGCAGGCTCTTCTCCCGCGGAATCTCGTTCTGCCAGTACCGGACCTGCTCGGCCTTCGCAGCGCGTTCGGCCTGCGCGACGATGATATCGTTCTGAACCGCAGCTGTCGTCGTCCGTGCGATGATCACAGCGTTGGGGGCATGATGGTGGGCTTCGATCTCCGCGGCTTGCGCAGTGGCCGCCTGGGCCTGAGCGTCCGCTGCGGAGGCCGCAGCACGCGTGTGCGCGTCGGGTGCATCAAGCGTGGCGATCACCTGGCCCGCGGAGATTCGATCGCCGGCATACACGTTGAAGTCGCGCAGGATGCCGGCCGCGCGCGTCACGATGTCCTGGGTGAGATACGGCGCGATTGTGCCCGGCGCGTGGACCTCAGCGTCGGTTTGCGTGGTCCGCACCGCGGCGAGCGTGACGGGAGTCGGTGCCGAGCCTTGCACGCTCGACATGGTGGTCATGTCCATCGCGGGCGCTGCGTACCGTGCCTGAACGATGGCCAGCGCGATGACGACCAGCGTGGCACCCAGCACGATGCCGATGGTCAGCGGGCGGCGGTCACGAAGCACCACCACGATGAGCACCGCGAGAACCAGGATGACCGCGAGTGCGATCGCCGCGTACTTCCACGCGTCGGGATTGCCGGCGGACGACGACATGCCAGACACTCCCCCGGCGCCGCCGTCCTGACCGCTCACTGCGAATCGGTAGACCGCCGTGCCGTTGACGCCGCCCGAGAAGCGCACGGCAATCGTCCACGAGGTTGCCATTCCGAGCGATGCGTCGAACTCCCAGCGGCTCGGCCCCGTGCGCCGCGCGCTTCCGGATGGGCCGTTCATGGACATCGTCGGCATCGACGAGCCGAAGCGGACGTCGGTGTGCGCGACCGCGTCGGGCGCGGCGCCGTCGATCGTAACGACGCCGTGAACCGGTCCGGTCGCGGGCGGGTCGGGCGACAGCGAGAGCGTTGCCTGTGCGGCACCGAGCTGCACGACCATCGGCGACGCCACGGCTGCGGCTGGCGCAAGTGCAAAGGCACTTAGCAGGAGAGCGCAAAAAAAGAGTCGCTTCACGACGGCATCGCCATGGAGCAGGTGAAGCCGAGGACGACCGCGGTGACGACGGGTGCTGCGCCCAGCACGAAGGTCGTTGCGAGCGCCGCCGCCAGCGAATACCTTCGGCTGACGGACGGACGCCGAGAGATCGGCGCGAGCAGAACGCCGAGTCGATCGCGGACCGTGCCGACGTCGGCGAACGCGGCGACCGACGTCTCGATACCGGCGGGCCGGGCGAGCGACAAGAGAGCCGAGGCCAGGTCACACCGGTCGGCGATTTGCGTAGCGTGCGCGTCGGCGGCAAATTCGCGGGCTCGCCGGAAGAGTGCGAGAAAAGCGCCTACGGGAAGCGGTATGAGGTCGGCGATGAACGTCACGATTGCTGCGCAGACGAGGTCTCCGCGACGTGCATGTGCGGCTTCATGCCGAATCGCTGCGAGCAGTTCCGCGTCGTTGACGCGATGTATCGCGTCGGCGGAGATGAGCACGACCGGCTGGAACATCCCGGCAAGGAGCACGACCGGACCCGAAGCGGAGATTTCACGGATACGGACGCCCGCGGTCATCCCGGCGGCCCGCGCACGGGGACTCGGCAGAGACGACTGCCGAACAAGTCCGGAAACGGCGTGTGCGCGACGCGCCGCCAGCCATGTAGCGCGGGCGACACCGAACGCGGTCAGAGCGGCGATTGCTCCGTAGAGCGCGCGTCCCGTCGCGAATTGCAGACACGCGGAGTCCCAGCCACCGCGGAGTGTCGCCGCGCCGATGACGATGAAGAGCATGCCCGGTAGCGCGGCTGCGGCGGCCGCGAGCGGCGCCTGCCATCCTGGATCGTCGGCCATGCGCTCCAGCGACGGCCCCAGGATCCGCACGACGAGCCATGCGAGCGTCGGTACGAACAGCAGCGCGCACGCTGACGTCAGGATGGCCGGGCTCGAGAAGCACGCGACCACGAAGGCGGCGAGGTCGCTCACGTCGCCTTCGCCTTGCGCCGTTCGGCGATGAGTGCCTCGAACTCCGCGATGGCCTGCTCGTCATCGAGCAGTTCATCCACGAGGTGTGCGAACAATGGATGCCGATGGTTCCGCAACAGCGGGTCCACGACCCGGCCGACTGCGCGCCGCGCGAACTCTTCCCGCGAGAGTGCAGGTATGAACTCGTTCTGCTTGCCGGCGGGCCGCTTCCGGAGATGACCCTTCTCGTGCAGGTTGGCCATGACGTTCTTGATGGTGGAATAAGTGACCGTCGACGCGCCCCGTCGCTCGCGTTCTTCGAGCACGTCACCTACGGAAGCCCAGCGCCCGAGGGCCCACGCGACTTCCAAGATCTCGCTCTCGAGCGGGCCGACGACGAAGTCGAAGCCTGCCCCCGTTCGGGATGCCATGTGCAAAGCACCTTAGCAGGTCGGGCGACCCAGGTCAATGACCTATCAGCTAGCGTGGCGGTCAGCGCGGGACGCCGACGTTGACGTGCTGGCGCACGCGCGAGCGGTCGCCGATCCAGCGGGCCGGCGGGATGCGCCACCAGCGCGCCATCGCGTCGAGCGGCGCAGCGTACTTGGCGCGCTTCTCCGCGAACGCCGGCCACGCGTCCTCGAGCGGCCGCAGCGGCGCACCCAGCTCGCGCAGCGCGCTGTACGCTGTCGCGAACTCCTCGAAATCGACCCCGCCCGCGTCGCCGGCCGGGATGTGGAAGAAGCCGCTGAAGTCGCGTACGAGATGCGTGCCGATGCGCAGCGTGATCTCGGCCTGGCCGCGGTGGTCCATCTCGAGCGTCGTGATCAACAGCGTCGAGGCGTCGAGTAGCGCGCCGAGCGTTCCGACCCACGACTCGTCGTCGTGGCTCGACCTGAAGAGCGTCAGGATCGGATAGGCGAGGTGGGTCTCCATCACCTCGGCGATCCATTGCTGCGATTCCCGCAGGATCGCTCCGACGTCGTCCATCATGCCGAGTTTGAGGTGCCGTATCAAGAACTCGAGGCCGCTCGGCGGTGCGCCGGTGCGTTCCGAGATCGTCACCACGAACGCTTCGCGCCGCTGGAACGCGCCGAACGTCTGGAACAAGAAGGTGGTCACGATCGCGAGCGTCGCGAGGCCGCCGCCGGCGGCGAACAGGGCCAGTAGCCGCGTGTACCAGTGCAGCGGCACGATATCGCCGTAGCCGATCGTCAGCAGCGAGGTGCCGGCGAAGTACATCGCCCCGCCGAGATGCGGCTCGGGTCGCAGGCCGGAGCGCAGGGCCCAGAACAGCAGCCCGTAACCGACGATCTGCGAGCAGACCCAGTACACGAGCAGCGTCACCATCAGCATCGGCGCGAACAGCGCCATCGTGTCCTCGCGCCGCTCCGCATCGGCGATCCGCATCGCAACGCCGCGCCACATCCGCCACCCGAAGCGCGAGATCAGCGTGCTGGCGCGGAACCGCCCGGCGACGGAACGCGGGACGACGACCGACTGGAAGAGGTCGAAGAGCGACGAGACGACGAGACCGGCGCCCGCTAGGGCGGCCAGGAGGTCGAGCGCGATCACGCCCTGGTCAGAGTCCCGTTGTCGATGCCAGTCCGATCAGGCCGAGCTCGGTCGTCTGCCCCTTCCGGACGATCACCTGCGCCGAGTAGCTGGTGTAGCCGGGCGAGCTGATCGTCATCGTCTGCGTCCCGGTCGGGACGTTGTCGATGGTGAACTGCCCGTTGTCGGAAGGCGAGAGCCGCCGCACCTGGAGCCCGATCTGGATCGTGACGCTCTGGATCGGCTGGGTCTGGTTCTTGGCGTCGACGACCGTCCCGACCACCACGCCGGTATCGGTCACCCCCAGGCCGTTCGGGTTGGGCCCGCACGCCGCCAGCACCGCCGTGGCGAAGAGACCGAGGACGAAGGCGCGCGGGCATGAGTTCGTGTATATCTTCAGGTCGTGTCTCCCTATGGTCCGGTCGCTATCTATCTCGCCGTCGCGTTCCTGGCATCCCTCGGCTTCTGCCTGTTGCCGGGCGTCCTGGCCCACAAGAAACCGAATGCGGTGAAGTCGGAAGCGTACGAGTGCGGCGTCGAACCGACCTCCGACGTCTCCGGGCGCTTCCCGGTCCGATTCTACCTTATCGCGATGCTCTTCGTGATCTTCGACGTCGAGGCGGCGTCGTTCTATCCGTGGGCAGTGCAGATGCACCAGCTCCGCCTGTTCGGCCTGGCGGAGATGCTCATGTTCGTGATCGTGCTCGCCGTCGGGTATGCCTACGTGTGGAAGCGGGGCGGTTTTCAGTGGCGGTAGGGACGGGCGGCGATTTTCTCTTGACGACGGTCGACTCGGTCGCCCGCTGGGCTCAGTCGTCCAGCGTGTGGCCCTTGACGATGGGCCTGGCGTGCTGCGCGATCGAGATGATGACCGCGACGGCCCCGGAGTACGACATGGCGCGCTTCGGCTCCGAGGTCTTCCGCGCGTCGCCGCGCCAGGCCGACCTGATGATCGTCTCCGGCCGCGTGTCGAAGAAGATGGGGCCGATCGTGAAGCGGCTCTACGACCAGATGGCCGACCCCAAGTGGGTGATCTCGATGGGCGCCTGTGCCTCGAGCGGCGGCGTGTTCGACAACTACGCGATCGTGCAGGGCGTCGATACGATCGTGCCGGTCGACGTCTACGTGCCGGGCTGCCCGCCGACGCCCGACGGCCTGCTCTACGCCGTCAACCTCATCCAACAGCAAATCAAGTCGGGCGGCCGCGGCGGCGTCCTCGCCCGGGCATAGAGACAAGAGAAAACAGAGACCAGACATGCCGAGTTCGCAATCGCCGCCGGCCGGGGCAACCGCCCTCGACCCGACTGCAGTACGTCCCGCGATCGCCGACGCACGGATCGTCCGCGTCGTGCCGGCCGACCTGCGCGCAACGCTCGCGGGGCTGAAGGACGATGGCTTTGCGATGCTGCTCGACATCGGCGGCGTCGATTATCCGGGCCGCGAACCCGCGCGGTTCGACGTCGTGTACCACCTGTTGAAGCTGCCGCCGCGGATCGCGAGCGCCGCCGAGGTCGGGACGCCGGAGCGCGTGCGCGTCCTGTGCGGCGTCGCCGAGAACGCTGCGACGGTTCCGACCGTCAGCGACCTGTGGCCGAGTGCCGATTGGGCCGAGCGCGAGATCTTCGACCTCTACGGGATCCGCTTCGACGGTCACCCCGATCTGCGCCGCATCCAGATGCCGCACGACTGGGAGGGTCATCCACTGCGCAAGGACTACCCGCTGCGCGGCCCGGCGCGCGAGCGCACACCGCGACCTTCGTTCGCGCTGAAGTCGAACGTCGCGGCCGGGACTCCGGCCTCGGGCCGCACTGCCGCCGCGCTGCAAAAACAGATCGCGCAGGCGCGCGCGGCGGACTCCAAGACAAAGGACGACACGCCGTGAGCACGCCCGTCCTGACGGAGACGACCGGCGGCTACGCCGTCGACGTCATCGAGCGCAGCGACACCGGCATGGTGCTCTCGATGGGGCCGCAGCATCCGTCGACGCACGGGGTGCTCCAGATCATCACCGAGATCGAAGGCGAGATCGTCACCAAGGCCTCGCCCGAGATCGGCTACCTGCACACCGGGATCGAGAAGAGCGCCGAGAACCTGTTCTGGTCGCAGGCGTCGACCGTCATCGAGCGGATGGATTATCTCTCGCCGCTGACCAACGCGCTTTGCTACTATCTCGCGGTCGAGAAGCTGCTCGGGATCGACGGAGCGATCCCGCTGCGCGCGCAGCGCATTCGCGTGCTGCTCAGCGAGCTCTCGCGCATCGCCTCGCACTGCGTGTGGCTCGGCACCGGCGGAATCGACCTCGGCGCGCTGACCGGATTCTTCTACTGCTTCGATCTGCGCGAACGCGTCCTCGACCTATTCGAGATGTCGGGCGGCGCGCGCATGCACCCGAACTACATCCGGGTCGGCGGCGTCGGGCAGGATCTGCCGCAGGGTTTCCTCGCCAAGCTCGACGGCTTGATCGAGATGTACGAGCCGCGGATGCGCGACGTGCGCCGGTTGCTGCAGAAGAACCCGATCCTGCAAGACCGCATGATCGACGTCGGGATCATCTCGCCCGAGGACGCGGTCGCCTGGAGCCTCACCGGCCCCATCCTGCGCGCGACCGGGATCGCATACGACGTGCGCAAGGCGATGCCGTACAGCGGTTACGACCGCTACGAGTTCGATCTGCCGGTCCGCACCGAAGGCGACGCCTATGCCCGTTTTCTGGTGCGCCTCGACGAGATGGACGAGGCGATGCGCATCATCCGCCAGGTGCGAAAGGAACTCGACGAGCCCGGCCCCTGGCAGATCCCCGACACGAAGTTCGCGCCGCCGCCCAAGGAGACGATCGCGCTCTCGATGGAGGCGCTGATCCACCACTTCAAGCTGGTCTCGGAGTCGTTCCGCGTCCCGCCCGGCGACGTGTACCAAGCCGTCGAGGGCCCGCGCGGCGAACTCGGCTACTACGTCGTCTCGAACGGCGACAACCGGCCGTGGCGCGTGCGCACGCGGCCGCCGTCGCTGTACAACCTGCAAGTCCTCAAGAAGATCGCGATCGGCGAGCTGATCGCCGACATGGTCGTGATGATCGGCTCGCTCGATCCCGTCTTCGGCGAAGTCGACCGCTGAGCTCCCTTCGACGTCACCCTGAGCTTGTCGAAGGGTCAGGGTGACATTACTTGATCGTGGCTGCGCCTGCTCCGCATACAGTGGCGTCTTGATCGCCGGTTCCGCCGCTGCAGCCGAGGGCGCCGATGATCTTCCCGTTCTCGATGAGCGGGAAGCCGCCGGGCGAGGCGATGAGCGTAGGATCGAGCGTGCCGATGTACGAGTGGCCGGCTTCGTACGCGTTGTACCATACGCGCGTTTCACGGCGGTAACGAACGGCGGTGCGTGCCTTGCCTTGCGAGATCGCGATCGATGCGAGCTGCGCTCCGTCCATCCGGTAGAAGTAGACGAGGTCGCCGTTCGGGTCGACGACGGCGATATTGAATCGCCAGGTCGGGTGCTTCTGCGCTTCGGCACGCACGGCGGCGACGATCGTGGCCGCGCGGTCGGCGGTGATCGGCGTGCCGTACGGCGTGGCGAACGGCATCTGCTCGGGGGTGCCGCCGGACGGCGTCTGCGGGGGCGGTCCGGGTGGCGGCGTTTGCGCGACGGCTTGGCCGCCGAAGGCCATCGCAGCCACGAACATCAGGGCGGTCGGAAACGTACGCATTGTCCCTCCAGATCGGGTATCGGGCCCGGTGCGAAGGACGTGCGTTCTACCGCTAGCTTGCTCCGCCTCTCCCGTGGACGTAAGTCTGCGACACCATTCGGGTAAACAAATACGGTGAAGTCACGAAACGGCAGCTTTGCCACCGGCGCGGTGCTGGTCGGCATTCACCTCGGCGCGCTCGCAGCGTTTTGGCCGGGGTTCTTCCACTGGTCCTCGGTCGCGGTGATGCTCGTGCTGATCTACGTCACCGGCGGGCTGGGTATCGCGCTCGGATTTCACCGGACGCTGACCCATCGCAGCCTCACGCTGTGGAGGCCGCTCGAATATGCGGCGACCGTGTGCGGATGCCTTGCGTTGCAGGGCTCGCCGATCGACTGGGTCGTGACGCATCGGATCCATCATGCCAACACCGATCGGGACGGCGATCCGCACGACGCGAACGCGGGCTTTCGCTGGTCGCATTTCCTGTGGATGGTGATGCCCAATAAGAATTTCGCCATCGGTGACGAGCGACGCCGCTATGCCCCCGATCTCTTCGCGGACCCCGTCTGCCGCTTTTTGGACACCTACTATCTCCTGCCGACGGTGATTCTCGCGATCGCGCTGTTCGCGTTCGGCGGCTGGTCGTGGGTCGTGTGGGGGATCTTCGCGCGGCTGGCCATCGTGTACCAGTTCACCTGGCTCGTCAACAGCGCGGCGCACACCGTGGGCTACCAGTCGTTCCGAACCGACGATCGCTCGACCAACTGCTGGTGGGTCGCGCTCCTGGGTTGGGGCGAGGGCTGGCACAACAACCACCACGCGTTTCCGTTCTCCGCGCGACACGGTCTGCGTTGGTACGAGCTCGACGTCACCTGGATCCTGGTGAAGACGCTGGCCGCCGTCCGCCTCGCACGCGATCTCAAGCTGCCGACGCCGCAGATGGTCAGCCGGCTCCGTCTTCCGCGTGCGGCTCGCCGGCGTACATCTGCATGATCGCACCGAAGCTTCCGGGCTGGTGACCCTGGGCTAGGAGCTGCCGGAAGAGCGTGGTGACCGCCGCGCTCACCGGCATCGGCGACTTCGTCATCGCGGCCATGTCGCCGATGATGTCGAGATCCTTGAGCAAGATCAGCCGCGATGTCGGGCGGAAGCGGCCCGCGACCAAATCGTGGCCATGGACCGATCGCACCGCCGAGTCGGCCCACCCTCCGGCGAGCGCGTCCACCATGAGCTCCGGGTCGATCCCGCACCGGCGCGCGTAGGCGATGACCTCCGCCCAGAGTGCCACCGAACCGGCGACCACCGCTTGGTTACACGACTTCGCGACCTGTCCGCTGCCGACGCCGCCCATGTGCGTGACGTTGCGGGCGTAGGCGGCGATCCAGGGCCGCACGCGCTCGACCTCGGCCGGCGTGCCGCCCAGGAAGACGGAGAGCGTCCCCGCCGCCGCGCCGAGCGCGCCGCCCGAGACCGGCGCATCGACCCAGCCGACCCCGCTCGAGCCCAGGCGGCGGGATGCAGATCGGAAGAGCGTCGTGTAGG
>CALEOJ010000390.1 GCA_937910425.1 uncultured candidate division WPS-2 bacterium | reverse complement strand
GCGCTGGGCGGCGGCGCGCCGCTCGACGCGACGCTCGCGGGGCCGATCGTGGCGGTCGCCGCCGAGCACGGCGATGCGACCCTGTACGCGGCGCTCAAGGCGGCATCCGATCGCGCGACGGCGCCAGACGAGCACTACCGCTATCTCTATGCCCTGACCAATTTCCGCGACCCGGCGCTTGTCGATCGCGGCCTCGAGTACGCGCTGTCGCCAGAGCTGCGCCGCCAGGACGCGGCGATCTACATGGGGCAGTTCTTCGGCAATTCCGCGGCCCGCACGCGCGCGTGGTCGTTCGTCAACGCGCACTGGGCGGAGCTCGAGCCGAAGCTCGCGATCGCCGGCAGCGACACCAACTTCGTCGGGTCGCTGAGCGCCTTCTGCAACGCCGGCGCGCGTGACGACATCCGGAAGTTCTTCGCCGCGCACCCGCTGCCCGGGACGGCGCGGACGCTCGACCAGACGATCGAGCGGATCAACAACTGCATCGACCTGCGGGAGCGGCAGACCGATACGCTCGCCAAGTGGGTGACTAGTCGCTAGCGGCTAGTCGCCAGTCGCCCAGCGCTCGAATCAACGCGTTTGCCAGACACTGCGCGCTGCCCCACGACGTACGCTCGCCACGGTTGTTCGGTGCCCACGCGGATGCCAACGCGCGGCCCCCACGCGATCGGACCGGCGTCGATCCGGCGATCCTCGACGAACAGCCGATCGCCGGTGAGATCGAGTCGATTCTCGGCCAGCGTGATGCCCATGGCTCTCGTCACATTGCCCGGGCCCCGACAGAGATCATCGTCGTCCACGGCCGGCTTTCCAGGCCGGCCGCGCCGCCGGCGCATCACGTCCACGCCCTCGAGCGGACCGAGCGCACGAATGAGGATCGCCGCAGGCGACCCATGCGCTTCGGTGACGACGTTCACGAGATAGTGGATGCCGTAATTGAGATAGACGTACGCGTGGCCCGGTGCGCCGTAGAGCGGTTGGTTGCGTGGCGTGGGGCCGGGCGCGGCGTGGCAGGCCGGATCCGACTCGCCGATGTAGGCCTCGACTTCGACGATGACGCCGCTCGTGCGGACGCCGCGGCGCTGGTGGACGAGCACTTTGCCGATGAGATCGCCGGCGACCTCGAGCGTCGGCCGATCGTAGAACGCGCGCGCGAGCACAGGGTGTCGGGAACCTTTTGCAGCACCTGCCTGCCGTGATCGCAGATCCTGCAAAAGGTTCCCGACACCCTATCGGAGACGCGCGACGGCGCGCTCGGCGGCGAGCGCCACCACCGGATTCTGATCGTTCATCAGCGGCTCGACGAGCGGCAGCGCCGCCCGATCGCCCGAGAGACCGAGGATATCGACCACTTGGCCGCGCAGGCGGGCATCCGGATCCTGCAGCTGCCGCGCGAAGGCGCTGGTGCGCCCCGGCGCGATCTCGATCAAATACTCGCGCACCCGATCGTGCACGCGGGGCTGCAAGAGCGCCTCGATGAGCGGATCGATCGGCGCGTGGCTCAACAGGACGACCGCGAACGTCCCGGCCAGCAAGACGCTGTCGCCGCGCTCGCCGGCGAGCACCGCCTCAATGGCCGCGAGGTTCGTCGCATCGCGGGTCCGCGCCAACCCCTCGATCGCGATGGCCTTGAACGCGCTGTCCTTGCCGCTCAGCGCCGCCGTGAAGAGCGGCACGCTCGAGGGGTGCCCGATGCGCGCAAGCGCGTCGAGCGTCGTCCCGGCGAGATCGCCTCGACGAAAATACTGATACAGATCGGTCAGCGCCTGAACCGCGCGCTCGTACCGCATGGCACCGAGCGTCTGAATGGCCGCCTCCCGCATGGGCCGATCCTTCTCGTTGAGCGCGGTGATGACCGCATCCCCCACCGTCGTCTCGATCGGATCGTCCTGCGGACGCTTCTCGAAGAGCCGTCCGAGGACGCGGATGGCCGCGAAACGGCCGCCCTGGTCCGGCGCGCCGAGCATGGCGGCCAGGTCCGGGCCGCTCGCGCGCAACAGCTCGCGGCGCTCGGCGCCGCCCGATTGTGGCGCCAACGTCCCGAAGGCGTACAGCGCTTCGAGCGCGACACGGGGCGTCGTGTCGCGCGATGCGGCCCGCAGCGCCGTCAGCACGTCCATCGGCACCGATCGCGGACCGACCGCCGAGGACCCGCGCGAGAACGCCGCGTCGGCGGCAATCTGGCTGCGGACCTCGATGACCAGGCCGATGCGCTTGCGCGGCACGATCTTCTCGGCCAGAAAGATGTTCAGCTCGGCGGCGATCGCCTCGAGCTGGACGGCGTCTTCCGGATCGGTCACCAGTTTGGCGAGCGGCACGGCCGCTTCCGGGTACGCCGCTTCCTTGAGGAGCTGAACCGCACGCATACGGACGTTCGCGTCAGGGCTCGCGAGATCGCGGGTGGTTTGCTCGAAGGAGGCTTGCGAAGCGGCGGCCGACGCCCCGAGCGCTACACAGAGTGTTGCCGCTAGAAAGTTTGTCGTCATGATTTAGTCAGCGCCCCGCCGCATACGCGTGCGAGCGCCCCTCGGCGAGCACGGTTCTCAGGTATCGGCCCGTGTAAGACGACTCTATCTGGGCCACCTGCTCCGGCGTGCCGGTCGCCACGACCATGCCGCCTTCGTCGCCGCCTTCGGGGCCGAGATCGATGATGTAGTCGGCCGTCTTGATGACATCGAGGTTGTGCTCGATCACGAGGAGCGTGTGGCCGGCCTCGAGCAGTTTCCTGAACGCGGTCAGCAGCTTCGCGATGTCGTCGAAATGGAGGCCGGTCGTCGGCTCATCGAGGATGTAGAGCAGACGCTCGCCGGTGTGCGACGAGAGATGCGCCGCGATCTTGATCCGCTGCGCCTCGCCGCCCGACAAGGTCGTCGCCGGCTGGCCGAGTCGGAGGTAGCCGAGCCCGATCTCGTCGAGCACCTGCAGCCGCCGCAGCACCTTTGGCGAGCTGCTGAAGAAGGTCAGCGCTTCGCGGACCGTCAGGTCGAGCACCTGGTGAATCGAGCGCCCGCGGTAGCGGACCTCGAGCACCTGCGGCTTGAAGCGTTTGCCGTCGCACTGATCGCACGGGACGAAGACGTCGGCGAGAAACTGCATTTCGACGCGCACTTCGCCCTCGCCCTGGCACGCTTCGCAGCGCCCGCCCGGCACGTTGAACGAGAAGTGGCTGGCCGTGAGCCCGCGCGATCGCGCGTCCTTGGTGGCGGCGAAGAGCTCGCGGATCGGGTCGAACGCCTTCAGATACGTCACCGGATTCGACCGCGGCGTGCGGCCGATGGGCGCCTGATCGACGAGCACGGCGTCGGTGACGTACTCGACGCCCTCGAGTGTCTCAAACGTGCCGACGCGCTTGTCCCAGCTCCCCTTCGCGCGTTTGATTGCGGCGTAGAGCACGTCGTGCACGAGCGTCGACTTGCCGGATCCGCTGACGCCGGTCACCGCCGTCAGCATGTTCAGCGGGATGGCGACGTCGATGTCCTTGAGGTTGTGCTCGCTCGCCCCGAGCAGCCGGATCTTCTGCCCCGTCCCCCGCCTTCTCGTCGTCGGCACCGGAATCGCGAGCTCGCCGCGTAAATATTTCGACGTCAGCGAGCGCGGCTCGAGCATCAGTGCGTCGAGCGTGCCGGAAAAGACGACGCGTCCGCCCTGCTCGCCGGCGCCCAAACCGAGATCGACGATGTGATCGGCAACCTTGATCATGTCGGCATCGTGCTCGACGACAATGACGGTGTTGCCCTGGTCGCGGAGCTGGCGCAGGATCGCGATGAGCCGCAGGTTGTCGCGCGAATGCAGGCCGATCGACGGCTCGTCGAGCACGTACAAGGTGCCGACGAGCGCGGAGCCGAGCGACGTCGCGAGGTTGATGCGCTGCGCTTCGCCGCCCGAGAGCGTCGACGAGAGCCGA